>DASXLU010000477.1:0-5853 GCA_036496065.1 Candidatus Acidiferrum sp. | reverse complement strand
GTTCTGAATTCGCTGGCGAACTGGGGCCATGGTGCGAATCTCGAAAAACTCGTTGGACTGATGCGCCTGACCCGGCCTGAAGTGGTGATGACCACGCTTCCCAGCATCTTCATCGGCGAGAATCACGGTGACCATCAAGCTTCCGGCATACTCACCACAGAGGCGTTTGATCTGGCGGGCGACCCGATCGCATTCCCCGCCCAGGTGGCTGGGGACATGAAGCGCAACGAAGCGCTGTTGGAGAATATGCAGCCGTGGCAGTCCAAGAAGCTCTTCTATTCAGACGACACCTCGGATACAGAGAAATTCGCCATCAACGGGCCTTCCTACTCGGTTAAGGAAATTTCGCCTTCTCAGAAAAAGCCGTACTGGCGTCTAGCGCTGGAAGCCGCCATGCCGCACCTCACGCAGTTTCCCGAAGAGATCGTGAGAATTTCGAAACTAAGTGACGCCGAATTGGAGAAGTTGATGGGCGACCCGCACACCGGGTGGTGGTCTGAGCCGATGACGTTCATCCAGGCAAAATCAGTGGTGCCTGGGAAGCCGACGGATGACGTTTTTGCGCATTTGGACGAAATGCCTGGCAACGCTGCGGAAATAGTTCATCGCAAATGCGTTTCGGGCTCCCGCGAAGCACCCGCGCTGCCAAGAATCGAGTTGGGCGGACCTTGGTTGTATCTCAGCGAATTTCGTGATGCCCACGGGCTCTGCTCGATTCCTGTCGCGAAAGTCCCGGAAATTGGTGTGAAGACGGGAGCTACAGTCTCAGTGCCCATCGCGATTTGGCACGACCCATCCAAGCCTCTGGAACTAAACATTGTTGCGAAAGTGCCGGATGGTTGGAAAGTTAAGAGCGGCTCCGGAAAGGTCGCGCTTCCGGCAGAGTCCAGCACCAATCTGAGGGTGGACATCGATACGCCCATCCTGTCTTCGGATCAATTAAAGGGAGCGAAGCTGCAAGACGTAGTCGTCGAAGTTGAAGCAGGCGGCCCGAAAATTGGTGAGATTTTGCTGCGCGTAAAATTGGGGACAAGCGGCCTGCCAGAGTGAGTGCTGGAGGCTCGAATTATTTCTTGGGCCGAGCGCTCTCAAGCTGATCCCACACAGCATCGGGCAACATTCCCAGATCGTTGAATTCACCGGCGCCGCGCAGCCACTGCCCGCCATCAATCACCACGCATTCGCCATTGATGTACTCGGCCATGTCGCTTAGTAGGAATGCCGCAAGATTCGTTAGCTCCTCATGCTTGCCGAAGCGCTTCATCGGATGCTTACTGATCGCGTGTTCTTCAAATTGTTTCGAAGGCATTAATCGTGACCAGGCACCTTCGGTCGGAAAAGGTCCGGGAGCGATCGCATTCAGGCGAATGTGATATTTTGCCCACTCCACAGCGAGAGAAGTCGTCATGGCAAGCACGCCGGCCTTCGCGCAGGCGGATGGCACTACGTAGCCCGAGCCGGAATTTGCCGCGGCATACGTCGTCGTGATGTTCAAAATGTTGCCGCCCAATTTCTTGGCGATGCGCTGCTTGGCAAACGCTTGCGTGCAGTGAAACGTTCCATTCAGAACAATTCCAACTACAGCGTTGAAGGCGTTAGGAGAGAGCTTCTCCGTACGCGCCATGAAATTTCCGGCCGCGTTGTTGACCAAGGTATCGATTTCGCCGAAGTGGCTTTCCGCCGTGGCAAAGGCCGTCTCGACAGCGGCATAGTCGCGCACGTCGCACGTAGCGTAAGCGGCGGAGCCACCCGTGCGATGGATTTCTTCGCAAGTACCTTTCAGAGGCTCTTCGCGCCGTCCGATGACGAACATGCGCGCGCCCAACGAAGCAAAACGGATCGCCATCGCGCGGCCAAGCCCGGTACCGCCTCCGGTCAGAAAAATTGAGCGGCCTTTCAATAAATCAGGTTGAAACATCGGAAACCTCCGCGAAAGCGAAGGGAGATTGTAGCAGTCGAAGCACGCTCACGTTTTAAGTGAAAGAAAACGGCGGGATGGGGACCTGGGCCCATCCCGCCACAGCGCACAAGCATCGAACTGCTGCGCGCAAACTCGGTTATCTCAAATCTTCGCAAGGCTCTAAGCTTCTAAAGCGAGTCGTCGAAGCACAAACGCAATCAGCGTTTACGGAAGCGCCTTTAGCAGCGTCTCCATTGCCTCCATCAGTTCGTTCCAGGAGGTTTCAACCTCGCCCTGAAAATGTTCCAACTGATCGAATTCCGCGTCTTCGAGCGCGACAACGCGATTTTTGAATTCCGCTAAACGCGATCGTACGTGCTCTAACTCCCAATAATGCTCGAGCTTTACGCTGACTTTTTGTTTTGCAAAACGCCCTTTTAACAGGGCCATCCGGGAGGCTAAATCCTCGACTTCGCCAACGACCCGGTCTAAGTACGCTTCTTTCAACAACATGGCCGTTCTCACGCTCCATCCAACGGGGCCTTCTTCGCCCGATATTCACCAGTGTGCAGGGTAATTGCACCCGGGGAGCCAATACCGTCAGTTGTTAAGCTATTGATACGAAGGAGGATAGATTTTGGCGGTGTCGAGTCTAGGGCGTGAATAATGAGTGGGAAGGCGCAAACAGGCCGAAAACGAATGGAAAATGACCCAGTTTGTGACGTTTTTTGCACTGGAAACAGCCGGTTCCAGACACTTTTCGTAACCAGTTTGCCGGCTATTTAACGGTGCACAGCTAGTTTGCGGGGGCGATGGTGGACGGGATGAGTTGTCCGCGGGCCTTGGCGTACTCCGCGATGTAAACCGCGTTGCCCGGGAACTCTTCTGTGAGAGTCTTGAGTACCTGCTGGGCATGCTCGTCTTGTTTTTCGCGGCGGCTCGAAAGGGCCAACAGGATCTGCGCGAAGGGTTTCAGATAGTGGCCGTTGTCAGCGCTCTTCTGGACTTGTTCCATGCCGAGCTTTTTGTCGCCGTGAATCCCGCCGAACCACAGCATCATGCGAAACGTCGATGAGAGCGACCCGATCACGTAATTGGCGACGCCCAGGGCAACATATGCGTCGTACGCGTCGGGATGATCGGCAAGCAACATCTCAGCATTCGCGTTGGCTTCTTTCAGACGCTTCAGCGCGTCCACGTGTTTTTTCAGAAGCATGCTGTCCGCATCCGATTCCATTCCCGCAGAGAGCGTTAGCGCGTAGAGCCCTTCAGGATCACGAGGATGAGCTTTTAAGCGTTCGAACGCCAGCTTGCGCGCGCGGCCGACGGCTTCCTGAAAACTTTTGATGCGCGCTGAATCTGGTGAGCCGGCAATGCCGCCGAGGAAACGCTTGTCGTCGAGAAAGTAATCGCTGGTTAGGACGTTCTGGAGGTAAAACTCTTCGAACAGGAAACTCGCCGCGATACAGACCTGGCCGAAAGGTTCGGTAGGATTTTGCTCGGCCCACTGCCGGAAAGTTTCGCGGGCTTCGGAAAAGTTTTGGACATAAAGGTTGTGAAACCCAGATTCCAGTTCCGGTATCGATTGAAATGAGGGAGTGTTGGGCTTCTCTGAAGTTGCTCTGGCCTTCTGCCGGCCCTGTGCTACGGCCGTAGCACTCACGCTGCCAGAAATCAGCAGAGCAGAAACCAGCAGTGTGAGCGACCGTGGCATGTGTAGGTTCAATCTGTTTTTAGAAAAGTCCCGGCACAAATCGTGGTTTGTGTGCCATGGCCGCGCTGTAGCGCGCATCTGAAAATAGCACCCGTTCCTCAGTCGCTAATCTTTGCGAAAGCACGAATGCATGGGCCAGTGATCCAACAACCGCAGTGATCCAGGCGCAATGAATCAGCGGCAGCGCCAGCATTTCCACGAAGACCGCGGCGTAATTCGGGTGGCGCACGTATTTAAAGGGTCCTGAAGTGATAACTCCCATCCCGGTGGAGTTCATCACTTGAACGTTCCAGTGTTCGCCCAGCGTGCGGATAACCCACCAGCGAACCACGTTTGCCGCGAGGAAAATCGCGAACCAGAATCCGGCGAATATGGGATAAAACGGACGTTTCAGGAAAACCACTTCGATCGCGCAACCGAGCAGAACGCCGGTGTGCAGCAGGACCATCCATCGGAAACGCGGGTCTTGCACTTTGGAGGCGCCGCGCGACACCATCTGCCGCCGATGCCGGCGGGAAATCTGCAATTCGTAAATGCGCAGCAGCGCCACGACAAACAAAAGGCCGAGATAAGCGGTTACGTTTAGTTCCATTGGAGCAACAAGAACTCCGCGCTAAAGCCCGGGCCAAACGCCGCAGCCAGCGCATGCTCGCCGGTCTTGAGAGGGCGCTTTTCCAGCCATTCCTGAAGAATGAAAAGGATAGTGGCACTCGATAGATTGCCTACGGTGTTCAGCACGTCCCAGGAGGGCTGCGTGTCGCATTTACACAAGCCCAACTGTTGTTCGATGTTTCCCAGAAGACGCGCGCCGCCGGGATGCAGGATCCAGCCTTTGATGTCTGCCCGCGTTTTGCCGTGGCGTTCCAGGAAACCGTGCACCAGATCCTTGATTTTCGCTCCAATCATTTCCGGAACGTCTTTCGACAGAAGAATGTGGAAACCAGAATCGCGCAGGTCGAATCCCATGGCATTCAGTGAATCGGGAAACGTGTAGGTTTCCGTGACCAAGATGCGCGGCCCGGGTTTATCTTGTCCAGTTACAATTACGGCCGCGGCGCCATCTCCAAACAAAATCGAAGAAATCAGGTTCGCTTGCGAAATATCCTTGCGCTGAAAGGTTAGCGAGGGCAACTCCACGGAAATAATCAAAACGTTCGCGTCAGGACGGGACTTCAGAAAGTCTGCAGCTCGAGAAAGCGCCATCGCGCCCGCCGCGCAGCCCAATTCCGTGAATGGCATACGGCACACATTGGAGCGGAATCCCATCAACTGGATGAGGTGCGCATCGAGGGATGGAATCATGAAGCCGGTGCAGGATACAGTGATAATCAGATCGATTTCGTCGGCACGCAGGCCCGCGCGACTCAAACACTTTTCCGACGCCTCGCGTCCCAACTTGATGGAATGCTCAATATATTCGTTGTTGGTTTGTGCCAGGGCCCGGGGCTGAATAGTGTAGTCGATGGGAAAGATGGCGTGGCGCTGCTGCACCGCGGCATTATCGACGATAGACATCATGGCTTCGATGCGCCGCTCGGGAACTTCGAACACTCGGCCAAAGTAGTACTTCACATCGTCGCGGGTGATCAGATGTGGAGGAACAGCAGTTGCAGTAGCCGCGATTGTGGCGTAGCGGTGCTGGCCATTAGATGAAACCGTCGTGTTCGTTTGACTCACATGCACCGTCCCGTCCCTAGGTTATAGAAGCAAAGAGATGACATCCCAATTCACATGCGTGCAAAGTAGACGTGCAACCCTGAGCAGGTCTTTGGCGCTACTGTACAACAAGACCGCCCATGGTGGAAACGCTAAGGGTTAGCATTCGCGATAGTGATGACAATGTGTCACTGCTGGGGGTAAGGATGAAGAAGCCGGGAACTCTGAGCTTGGCCAAGATTCTCCTGAAAATTATGCTGGTCATCGCGTGCGCGGGGACTGCGCGTGCACAGGATGCCGTCAATCCTACCCTGGTTGTTATCTCCGTCGATGGGCTCCGACCAGACTATGTTACCGCAGCGGATGCCCATGGAGCAAAAATCCCCACGTTGCGGCGATTCCTGAAAGAAGGCACGTATGCGGATGGAGTTACGGGAGTCGTGCCGACGGTAACGTATCCAAGCCATACGACTTTAGTGACGGGCGTTTGGCCGGCGAAGCATGGGATTTTCGCGAACACCACATTTGATCCGCTACAGAAGAATTATCAGGGCTGGTATTGGTATGCGGAAGACATTCGCGT
>DASXLU010000476.1:0-10437 GCA_036496065.1 Candidatus Acidiferrum sp. | reverse complement strand
CTCGCCCTGGAAATGAAATGCTCCTGGGGCCGGCAGCCAAGGTGGCATGATGCGACGTTGCGTGATGAACGCGATTTGGCGGGAAAATTTTGCCGTGTCTTCGTAGGTGAGCAGAGGGAATGGAGCCACTTCGCCAGGCCTGTGGCACGGCGCACAATACTTGAAGACGAGCGGAGCGATGTCGCGCGTGAATGTGACCTGTTCGGACATTGGGGGCGCGGAGTTTTGGGTCTGACGAGCGTTCACGTGGGCAATGACCGAGGCGCACAAAACCGCGGAAGTGATCGCTGCGGAATAACGAGCGACTCGCCGAGCCTTCATGGCGTTTCCGGAAGAAAACATCCTACGGCGGGCACAGACGAAACGGGAATTCCCTTGCCTGCAACTGCTGCTTCTACGGCGGAAGCGAGTTCATGCGTGGTAGGCGCGGGGCGGGAGCGGCCGAAGTCCGCGTACCAGTCGTCGATGCGGCCGTGGTACAGGAGCCGGCCATCAGGCGAGAAAACCGCGGCTTCGGGAGTGACCTTGACCTGCGCGGTACGCACGAGCTGCAATTCTGGATCACGCAAAGCGGTGAGCTTGTAACCGTAGTCCTGTAGATGCTTACGAATTTGATCGGGAGTTTCCGAGCGCACGGGATAAATCAGGAAAAATTCAGCGGACTTACCGAAATGCGAACTCATCGCCTGGATGGTGGGTGCATAACGATTGGAGATCGGACAATCAGTGCGCACGAAGAGAAGAACGATTACTTTGCCCGCGACGCGATGAAACGGGTCGGCCGGTTTGCCATTGAGGTCCAGTACATTCTTCGGGGCGCTGGCCTGCGCGAGCGCACAAACAGGAGAAAGACTCGCCAGAGATGCAGCAGCGAGTAGTATCAGGAAAAACGGGATATATTTTCCGAGTGCCGCGAACATCGGCCGAGTATAGCACCGCGCGATTTAGGTTGACCCGCCGGGTCTTCGACTGACGGACGGGCTAGACTCGTTGCATTGGATTCAGGAGCGACCACGTGCGATGGTCGAGACGCACGCAGTTTGACCTCCGCTATAGCGATACTTACACTACGAGCGCGTGATGATTTTTAAATCCAGTTTTTATCGTTGGCTTTTTCTGACAAGCCTACTCCCTGGGCTGTTGCTGAATTGCTCTCATGCTTTCCGCGCACAGTCCGGCACACCGCAAGAATCAAGTACGAAACCAATTGTCCATTTTACCGATGTAGCGCAAAAAGCTGGGCTGACCGCACCGGTGATTTTCGGCGGCGAAAACATCAAGAAGTACATCATCGAGACGACCGGCACGGGTATAGCGATTTTCGATTACGACAACGATGGCTGGCCGGATATTTTTGTGGTGAATGGCACCACGCTCGACGCGGCCGCGCAAAAACAGAAACTGACGAGCCATCTCTACCACAACAATCATGACGGCACGTTTACCGATGTGACGCAAAAGGCCGGGCTGGTTCATTCCGGATGGGGTCAGGGCGTTTGCGTCGGGGATTACGACAACGACGGATACGAGGACCTGTACGTCACTTATTACGGAAAAAGTATTCTTTATCACAACAATGGTGATGGAACGTTTACGGATGTCAGCGAGCAGGCAAAAGTTGGCGGCAGCGGCAAGGAGTGGGGAACAGGCTGCGCTTTTGTGGATTACGATCGCGACGGCAAACTCGACCTGATCGTGTCGACCTATGTGGATTTCGATGTGACCACGGCGCCGACGCCGGGAGAGCGGCCTTCGTGCATCTGGAAAGGCGTTCCGGTGATGTGCGGACCGCGGGGATTGCCATGGTCGAAAAATATTCTGTATCACAACCTGGGCAACGGAACGTTTGAGGATGTCACGACGAAAGCGCATATCGATCAGACGAACGGGCACTACGCATTCAGCGTGTCTACGTTGGACTACGACGATGACGGCTGGCCGGATATTTACGTCGCGTGCGACAGCACAGCGAGCATTCTGTATCACAACAATCACGACGGAACGTTTTCCGACACTGCGGTGGTTGCGGGCGCGGCGTTCAATGACGATGGACGCGAACAGGCAGGAATGGGATCGACGGTAGGCGATTACAACGGCGATGGAAAACTTGACGTGTTTAAGACGAATTTTTCCGACGATACGTCGACGCTCTACAAAAACAATGGTGACGGAACATTCGAGGATGTGACCTTCCCGGCGGGCCTCGGCTTGAACACGCAATACTTGGGATGGGGCGTGATGTTTGTGGATGTCGATAACGATGGCTGGCCCGACGTGCTGCTGGTGAACGGGCATGTTTACCCAGAGGTGGATAGCCAGCGCCTGGGGAGCAATTTTCAGGAGCCGAAGATTCTCTACCGCAACAACGGCAATGGCACTTTTTCAGATATTTCTGCGGGTGCCGGACCGGGAATCACCATGGTGAGTTCCGCGCGAGGCTTGGCGGTCGGAGATCTTTGGAACAACGGACAGATGGAAGCGGTGATCAGCAACATGAACGCGCCGCCCTCGCTGCTGGTGAATGACGTGCGCAACGGCAATCACTGGATCGCGTTTCGCGCTGTAGGCATGCCGGCAAAAGTCGGTGGTGAAGTGAAATATTCTTCGAGTCGCGATGCGATTGGCGCGCGAATCACTGTGAAGGCGGGCAGCCGCATCTTTGTAGACGAGGTGCGAAGCGGCTCAAGTTTCATCTCCAACAGTGACATGCGTATTCACTTCGGACTGGGCGCGGCGAGCAAAGTTGACTCTGTGCAAGTGCGTTGGCCGAGCGGATTGGCGGAGCGATTTAGCGGCGCAAATGTCGATGCAATAAATGTGCTGAAGGAAGGTTCGGGCACGCCCGTGAAGCAGGAAAAGATGGGCAACGCGCAGTGAGTTTTGAGAAATCAGCAAAGAGGACTTATATTCGCTGGCTGGCGAAAGAGTTGGGGAGGGAGGGTCGTTGCCATGTTCAGAAAGATTTTGGCAGGCGTAAGTTTTTGTTTTTTGTGCATTGCGGGGCCGATTACATTCGCGCAACAAAAAACCGTTGATGCAGAAGGCCACCAATGGTGGCAACACGCCGTGTTTTACGAGATTTATCCGCGAAGCTTTGCCGATAGCAACAATAATGGAGTCGGCGACCTGAATGGAATTGATTCGAAGCTCGATTACCTGAAAGAACTGGGAGTCGACGCAATCTGGCTCACGCCGTTTTTTCCCTCGCCGCAAGTGGATTTTGGGTACGACGTTTCGGATTACGACGACATCGATCCGATGTACGGGACGCTGAAAGACTTCGATCATCTGTCGGCGGATGCGAAGAAACATGACATCCGCGTGATCCTCGATCTGGTGGTGAATCATACTTCGGACCAACATCCCTGGTTCAAGGAGTCGCGATCCTCGCGCACGAATCCGAAACGCGACTGGTATATCTGGCGGGACGGGAAAGGTCCGGGCGTGCCACCGAACAACTGGCAATCGACTTTCGGATTATCGGCGTGGACGCTCGATCCCAAGACAAACCAGTATTACTACCACTATTTTTATCCCGAACAGCCGGACTTGAATTGGCGCAATCCTGCCGTGGAAAAAGCGATGCTGGAAGTGACGCGATTCTGGTACAAGCGCGGCGTTGCCGGATTCCGCCTGGATGCCGTGGACACCTTGTTTGAGGATCCCGCCCTGAAAGACAATCCGGTCATTCCGGGCAAGGATAAATTCGGGCGTCCGGCAATGAAGGAAATCTACAACAAAAAATTGCCGGAAGTGCACGATGTAATGCGCAAGTTGCGCAGCACCGCCGACGAGTATGGAGCGGTGCTGATTGGCGAAACGTGGACGAGCAACGTGGCAGAGTTGAAGGACTATTACGGCGCGAACAACGATGAATTGCAGATGCCGATGGACTTGATGATGACGAACTTCAAGGGCCTGTCGGCGGATCAATACCGCGAGCACATTGCTGCGGTGAACGCGGCGGGACACTGGCCAGTGTACGTGATCACCAATCACGACATTGTTCGCTCGTACACGCGCTACGGAGACGAAACGCACAGCGATGACATCGCGAAAATGATGGCGGCGCTGTATTTGACGCTGCGCGGCTCGGCAATCATGTACTACGGCGAAGAGATCGGCATGCAGAACAACGATCCCAAGAACAAGGAGGATGTGCAGGATCCCATCGGAAAATTAAGCTGGCCGCAAGATAAGGGACGGGACGGCGAGCGCACACCGATGCAGTGGACGGAGGGGACGAATGCAGGTTTCAGTGCGGCTAAGCCGTGGTTGCCGGTGCCAGCGAGCGCGGCGACGCATAACGTCAGCTCAGAAATGAAAGATCCCAACTCAATTTTGAGCTTCTACCGGAAGCTCCTGGCGATGCGGCACAAGGAGCCGGCTTTGCTCGACGGCGATTACCTGGCGTTAAACGAAAGCGATCCCAAGGTTCTGGCCTATGCGCGGCGGTACAAGGACGAGGCGATCGTCGTTGTGTTGAACATGTCCGCGTCGAACCAGAGGGTAAAGGTGGATCTTGCGCCGGTGGGGATTGCGTCGCCGAAGTATACAGTGTTACTGACGAGCTTCGACCAGTCGATAGCGGCGGAGGCAACGGGCACGTTGGAGCTACCTGCGTATTCGGCGTTTATTGCACGGATTTCGAAATAACCGAAAGGCCAGGGCGGGGATCAAGTTGCAGGCGGTATGACAAGCTTGCCTGCACCGTCGCAAATATTTCGAAACTACTTGGTGATGTTGTGCGGCTTGTGCGAATCAAATTGCACGGTGCGCGTAATGCCCTCGCCTTCTTTGACGTAGATGAGTTGATTCGCCTTGATGTCCTTTAGTGTTTCCACCAGGCCACTGGGCCAACGAATTTCCAGCACATCGACTTTTCCGGCTTTGCCGAGGCCGAAGTGGACACGCATGTCGCTAACCGAGAAATAGCCGCTGCAACTGCGCACTTCGTCGATCTGCTGGTGCGGATCTTTTTCGTCGGGCGGATGTGTTACACATTTCAGCCGCGCACCGATACCGCTGCGATTTGATTTGGTGCCGATAGTTTTAACCTTGAGCCAATTGTTGCCGGTGCGGGAATCGCAGCGAAGAAGTTGCGGAACGTCGTTGACAGTGTTCACAACTACGTCGATGTCGCCATCATTATCGAAATCGCCGAAGGCGCAGCCGCGCGAAGCGCTCGGGACGGAAATTCCGGGGCCAGCATCGAACGAAACGTCATCGAACCGGCCGTTGCGAAGATTTTTGTAGAGAAGCTTACGCTGCGCGTAGCCCGCTTCGGTTTTGAGTTGCTCGACTTCGGGATAAACGTGCCCGTTGCAAATGAGGATGTCGGGCCAGCCGTCGTTGTCCATATCAAAAAAGCCGCAGCCCCAGCCAAGAAATTGCGTGTGCTTGCCAAGACCTGCTTGATACGTGGTGTCTTCAAACGTGGCGCCGCCTTGATTGTGGTAGAGAGAGGGAGTGTCGCCGGCGAAATTAGTTTTCACCAGATCGAGATTGCCATCCAGGTCGTAGTCCGCGGTGGCGATGCCCATTCCCGCCTGCGGTTTGCCATCGGCGCTGAGCGCGCAGCCGGCTTCGGTGGCGATGTCCACGAACGTGCCGTCCTTTTTGTTTTGATACAGCGCGCTGGCGGTGGAATCGTTGGCGACGTAAATATCGGGCCAGCCGTCGTTATCGAGATCGGCCGCGAGCACGCCGAGGCCGTAAGTGCCGGACGCGCTGAAGATTCCGGCCTTCTCGCTGACGTCCGTGAAAGTGCCGTCGCCATTGTTGTGATAGAGAATATTTTTGCCGCCCATCAGACCCGGCGGGCCGCACGCTACCATTACGCCTTTGTAGAGACAGGGGCCGGATTCGGGGACCGGAGCGGTGCGCAAATCCATGTCGATGTAGTTCGCGACAAACAGATCGAGGCGGCCGTCGCGGTCGTAGTCGAGAAAGGTGCAGCCGGTATTCCAGCGTTTGCCAGTTCCCGCGACGCCGGCCTTTTCGCTAACGTCGGTGAAAGTGCCTTCGCCATTGTTGTGATACAGAACGTTCTTTCCGAAATAGCTGACGAAAAGATCGTCGAAGCCATCGTTATCGTAATCGCCCACGCACACGGCCTGGCCCCAGCCGGAATGCACGAGGCCGGCCTTGACGGTAACGTCGGTGAAGGTGCCATCGCGATTATTTTTGAAAAGCCGCGAGCTGGGTTCCTGGCCGGCAGGAAATCCTTCGAGGCGAGTACCGTTGACCAGAAAAATATCCAGCCAGCCGTCGTTATCGTAGTCGTAGAAGGCGACGCCACAGCCTGTAGTTTCGAGAAGATATTTGTTTTTGTGTTCGCCGCCAAAGATCGTTTTGGTGTTGAGGCCGGACTCGCGAGCCACATTTACAAAGTTGATTCCCAGATCGTTCACGGGAGAGGGAGGAGTTGCTGCGGCGTTTTGCAGCGCGTTTTCCGCAGAAATAAAGGCGAACTTTCGCGCCGGCAATGCGAAACCGAAAATCTTTTCCAAGGGAAGGACGAGGGCGGTGCGGCAAAGGGATTGAAGAAAAGTGCGCCGAGCGAAGACCAAAGAGAGTACCTTTTCCGTGCAAGCGTGCTGCTTGGGACTGGAGCTTTCCTTTATAGTAAGGCCGCAGTGGCATTGCAAGTGCGCGCAGTGGGTGGCGACTTTGAAAAAGTTCAAGTTGATGAGCGGTCAGCACAAATCTAAGCGGTCGATGCGAGTTACAGGCGCGTGGATTTGGTTGTGTCTGGCTGCCGCGTTGTTGTCGTTGCCGATGTTCGCGGTGGCGCAGCAAGCATCGAGTGATTCGGCTTCGTTGGAACTTTCGCGGCCCTTGCGGCCATGGGAATTTCTTCCGGTAACGGGCACGAAGGCAGCATTGTTTGGCAACGAGGCCGGCGAGATGGAAGCCTGGGTCTATCCGCTGAAGATTCTTCGCGGGCTACACCTGAGGTTCCATACCCCGGAACGCGTGGAACCCGCGGAAACACTGGCTAGAACGATCACCGTGCGGCCGGAGTCTGCCACAATTCTTTACGCTGGCGATACGTACAGCGTGCGCGAAACTTTCTTTGTGCCGGTGAAGGAACAAGGCGCGGTGATAGCGTTCGAAGTTCAGACGGAGCAGCCACTAGAGATCGAGGCAATTTTCCACCGGGATTTTCAACTGGAGTGGCCGGCCGCGCTTGGAGCAACGTTCATCGACTGGCTGTCGAATCAGAGCGCCTTCTATTTTGGCGAAGAACAAAGGAAGTTTGCGGCACTGGTTGGTTCACCGACGGCCGCGCAACCGCAAGAGGAATATCAGACGAATTATTCGCAATCGCTGGCGAGTTCGTTTCGGCTGGGAGTCACGGCGAAGGGTAGGGAGACGAAGCTTCTAGTGATTGCCGGATCGATGGAAGGACTGGCCGATGCGGAAAAAACGTACCAACATCTGGTCGCATCGTACAAAGATTTGCAGCGTGAATCGGCCGATTACTACCAGAAATATCTGCAAAACACGGTTGCGCTAAAACTTCCGGACGCGCAATTGCAGCAAGCGTATGACTGGGCGCGGATCAGCACGGTGCAGGGACTAGTGACGAATCCGTATCTCGGTACCGGTTTGGTGGCGGGCTACCGTGCATCGGGGGAAAGCCAGCGCCCGGGATTCGCGTGGTTTTTTGGGCGCGATTCGTTTTGGACGTCATTTGCGCTGAATGCGGAGGGCGATTTTGCGACGAGCCGCACGGCGCTGGATTTCATCGGCAAATATCAGCGCGAAGACGGAAAAATTCCCCATGAGATATCGCAAGGCGCCAGCTTCGTGAACTGGTTTAGAGACTATCCGTTTCCATACGCGTCGGCAGATGCCACGCCGCTGTACATCATTGCGGTTAACGACTACGTGATTCGGAGCGGCGATACCGCCTATGCCAATGAGAAATGGGGCACCTTGCAGAAGGCCTACGATTTCTTGCGGTCCACATACGACGAAAGCGGTTTCCCGAAAAATCAAGGCGTGGGGCACGGATGGGTGGAAGGCGGGCCGCTGCTGCCGGTGAAAACGGAGTTGTACCAGACATCGCTGGGAATCGAAGCACTGCGGGCGCTGGGCAATCTGGCGCACCTGACGGGCAAAGATAATTTACGTGACGAACTGACGCGAAACTTTCAGGAACAAGAACAGAAGATGAACCAGGCGTTCTGGCTGACGGATGCAAAAAGGTTCGCGTCGGCGCTCGATCTCGAAAACAAGCCGATCAACGAGATGAGCGTGCTTTCTACCGTGCCGATGTGGTTTGGATTGCTGGATGATGCGCATACCAACGAAATGATTAGCGCGCTTGCGACGGAAGATCACCAGGCGGATTGGGGCATGCGCATAATTTCCGCGCATTCCGCAAAATTCGGCGGTGGCGGATATCACTACGGGTCCGTGTGGCCGCTTTTTACCGGATGGGCATCCGTAGGCGAGTACAAATATCATCGCGCGTTTCCTGCCTACGAAAACTTGCGCGCCAATGCGCTGCTGGCCTTGGACGGATCGCTAGGGCATGTCACGGAAGTCCTGTCGGGAGACTATTACCAGCCACTATCGACGAGTTCGCCCCACCAGATCTGGTCCGCAGCGATGGTGGTAAGTCCGGTGTTGCGTGGTTTGCTGGGCCTCGACGTCAACGCTATTGAGCGCAAACTAACATTTGCGCCACATATTCCTGCGGATTGGCAAAGCTTCAGCATTAAGAATGTGCCCGTGGGTGATAACAAGGCGGCGGTGAACTACAGCGCGAGGGAAGGATTGCTGTCCGTGGAGTTTTTGCTCACTGCCGGTAGGAAGGATTGCGATGTCGAGTTTCGGCCGGCAATTAGCCCTAGAGCAAAAGTGCAAAAAGTAGAACTGGATGGAGCGCCACTCGCGTTTCACGTGGAAGAAACTCTCGGCGATCAGCACGTCATCGTGAACTTTCGAGTGGGTCAGCGGAAAAGGGTAGTCAAAATTTATCTTTTACGGGATTTCGGGCTGAGCGTGAATACCAGCTTGCCCGGCTTGGGTAGCTCCAGCGAAGGATTGCGAATTATTTCGGAGAATTGGTCGGCTGCCAAGGATCAGTTGACGATCGAAGTGGAAGGTTTGCCGGGAAAGCGATACGCGCTGGGAGTGCGCGGCGCGAGCCAGTTGCATGACGTGGAAGGCGGCGAGCTATCGCAAACCGACAAAGAGACGACTTTGTGGATTGCCATTCCGCAAGGCTCGACGGAGAGCTACTCCAAGCAGCTGGTAACCCTGCATTTTCAGTGAACTGCAGTGATAATTCGGAACGATTTTTTCTGTAACTTTTCCGCAAGATCGGCCTCTGACGATCAGGCGGAACGATTGTGTTCCGGAGCAGCCGCATCTAAGTAAGGGTGGCCTAGCGTACTTCAGTAGCGCGTCGCCATTTGAGGAGCAGCCCATGTCCACACCGGAGAAAACAGAACTTACATATGCCGACGTGACACCGAAGGCTACGTACATGAATCGACGGCAAGTCCTGAAGGCCATGGGCATTGTGGGAGCGGCGGCGGCAGGAGGCTCTGCTTTATCGCGGCTATTGATTCCGCCGTCGTCAGCGTATGCCGGTGCGAAACTAGATGTGGCAGTCAAAAGCCCGTTCAGCACCACTGAAAAGGTGAACAAGTACGACGACGTCACACATTACAACAACTATTACGAGTTCGGTACGGACAAGAGCGATCCGGCCAAGAACGCGGGAAACTTCCGCACGTCACCCTGGACAGTTTCTGTGGAAGGGGAATGCAAGAATCCTCGCAAGTACAGCATGGACGAATTACTGAAGTTGGCGCCCCTGGAAGAACGGATTTACCGGCATCGCTGCGTGGAAGCGTGGTCCATCGTAGTTCCGTGGATCGGATACTCGTTTAATGTGCTGGCGCAACTCGCGCAGCCCACCGAAAAGGCGAAATATGTAGCGTTCGAATCGTATTTCGACCGTTCGCAGATGCCGAAAGCGAGCTACGCCGGAATCGACTTTCCTTATGTAGAGGGATTGCGGTTGGACGAAGCGATGAATCCGTTGACGCTGCTGTGTATGGGAATGTATGGCGAAACACTGCCCAATCAGGATGGCGCTCCGGTGCGGATGGTCGTTCCCTGGAAATACGGCTACAAGAGCATTAAATCCATCGTGAAGGTGCGGTTCACCAAAAGCGAGCCCCCGACAACTTGGAATCGTTTCGCTTCCAACGAATATGGATTTTATTCGAACGTGAATCCGAACGTAGATCATCCAAGATGGAGCCAGGCGTCGGAGCGGCGGCTAGGCGAAATTCTGAAGCGGAAAACGCTCATGTTCAATGGCTATGGGGATCAGGTGGCCAGCCTGTATAACGGTATGGACCTGAAGAAAAACTATTAGCGTGAGCTCTGCGACGCAAAAATTTCTAT
>DASXLU010000475.1:0-4700 GCA_036496065.1 Candidatus Acidiferrum sp. | reverse complement strand
GAGAGGGCGCCCATGTTGGCGGGTTCTTCCTGGACCCAGACGATTTCGCGAGCGTTGGGATGCTCGTCGATGGCCGCGGCGATTTCGGTTTTCGGCAACGGGTACAACTGATCCAGGAAAAAGATTGCGGTAGACGTATCCTTGCGGCGGCGACGCTCGGCGCGCAAGTCGTGGCCCACTTTACCGCTGGCAATGAGGATGCTGTGCGCGTCTTGCACTTCGCGATCGGGAACTAGCGTCTGAAAGCGCGGCCGTTCGAAATCTTCGATCGATGAAGAAGCGTCCGGGTGGCGCAGCATGCTTTTCGGCGTGAAGACGACCAGGGGCTTGCGCCACGGGCGAAGCGCTTGCCTGCGCAGCAAATGAAAATACTGTGCCGCGGTGGACGGCTGGCAAATCTGCATGTTGCCTTCAGCGGCTAGCTGCATGAAGCGCTCAATGCGCGCGCTGGAATGCTCGGGGCCCTGGCCTTCGTAGCCGTGCGGCAAAAGAAGTACAACGCCGGTGGGTAGATTCCATTTGTCTTCGCTGGCGCTGATGAACTGATCAATGATGACCTGCGCACCGTTCACGAAATCGCCAAACTGCGCCTCCCACAAAATAAGCGCTTCGGGATAATCGCGCGAAAAGCCGTACTCGAAACCGAGACAAGCAGCTTCAGAGAGCGAAGAGTTATGGATTTCGCAAAACGCTTGCGTGGGTGAAAGATGTCCGATGGGCAAGTATTCGTGTTCGTCCTGCGTATCGACGAGAACCGCGTGACGCTGGTTGAATGTGCCGCGTTGCGTGTCCTGGCCCGTGAGGCGTACTGGCGTGCCGGCGAGGACCAGCGAGCCGTAGGCCAACAGTTCGGCAAAGCCATAGTCGAAGGGACGCTTGCCGTGTCCCATCTCGGAGCGCTGCTCGAGGAGCTTTACGATTTTCGGATGAACGTGGAACGTATCGGGAACGCGCACCAAACCGTCGGTAATTTCAGCTATCTTGTCGCGCGAAAGTCCGGTGTCGACTTCGTATTCCGCTTTGTACTTGCCATGATGATACGGCGTCCAGTAGTCCGGTAGCTTGCGAAGATGCGGCATCTTGGTGAGCTTGCCGGCTTTGACCTGCTCTTCTTCGTATTCTTTTTTGACGCGATCGACAATGGGATCGGCGGAGATGCCGGTGCGCTCGGCGTAAATCTTCCAGAGCTGCGGGTGCTTTTTGATGCGCTCGTAAAGGAGCGGCTGAGTGATGGTGGGATCGTCAACTTCGCTGTGCCCGTGACGACGATAGCCGATGAGGTCGATCACGACATCGGAGTTGAACTCGGCACGGTATTGCGCGGCGAGGCGGCCAATGCGCACAACGGCATCGGGATCTTCGGCATTCACGTGGAAGATTGGAACACTTTGGCGCTTGGCGATATCGGAAGCAAAGCGCGCGGAATGTTCCTGCGTAGGACGCGTGGTGAAGCCGATGAGGTTATTGACGATGACGTGAATGGTACCGCCAACGGAATACGCAAATAGATCGGCAAGGTTGAGTGTTTCGGCCCAAATTCCCTGCCCCGCAAATGCCGCATCGCCGTGCATGACGATGGTCCAGACGCGATTGCGAATTTCCTTGGAACGATCGATATACGGACCGCGATAACCATGACGCGTCTGCTTGGCGCGGGCGCGGCCCATGGCAACGGGGTCTACAGCTTCCAAGTGACTGGGATTCGAAACGAGATGAATGTTTAAGCACTGGCGTTCAGAGGTCGTGTAAGCGCCGGTGGCGCCCACGTGATATTTCACGTCGCCTGCGCCGAGGACGCTGCGCGGATCGACATCTTCAAATCCAGCGACAACTTCGTGGGTGGACTTGCAAGCCGTGTGGGTCATGACGTTGAGGCGCCCGCGATGGCTCATGGCGATTATGGAATCGGTGCCGCCAAGATCGCCCGCCGTATCTAGAATGGAATCGAGCATCGGAATCAACGAGGTGTTGCCTTCGAGCGAGAAACGCTTGCTGCCGAGGTAGCGGCTTTGGAGTACTTGTTCGAAAAGATCGGCACGAACGAGCCGCTCGAGGATTCTTTCCTGATTTACCGGAACGGCCGCAGCTTCGTAGTGCTCGGCGATCCAGCGGCGTCGCTCGATTTCCGGCAGATGCATGAACTCGACGCCCACGGTGCCGCAGTACAGCTTGCGGGCTTCGTCGGCATATTCACCGGAAAGACCTTGCAGATCGGGAAACTTGAGTGGCGTAAACAGGCCGAGAGGATCGAGATTCGCTTCGTAATAGCCCCAGCGGCGGAAAAGATCGAAGACGCGCTCGCGCTCGGCGCTACCCGCGCCATTTGCGTCGGTGGGCTTCTTGGAAGTTTTGCTGGCCTTGGAAGGCTTTTCTGGAATGAGCGCAGAACGGTTTGCCATGGTCGTGGTCTACAGACCTTCTATTTTGCCATAGAAACTAAGTAGGGTCGAAAACGGAAGAGCACAGCCAGGAATGGCTGTGCCACAAGTGCCGCTTGTTGCAATCTGGGCGCTACAGCAGAAAAGCAGGTCCCTCGCGTCGCTCGGGATGACAATAGATTTGGATTGTCGGTCGCGAACACGGCGCGCTTTTGGTGCGGGGCTGTGCTTCTAGCCAATTTGGGGCTTTTGTTGCGATTTGCGCCGGACACACTGGCAGCGCGAGATGGAAGCAGTGTGCGAGACCAAAATTCGACGCGCGTTACTGGAGGAGTTGGACCAGGCCTTCGCGATGGTGACGGAATATTACGAGGCGGAACGGGTGGTGGTGCGCGAAGACCGCAAGGCGTTTCGGCAGCAATATTTTAGCGACGATGCGGGAGTGTGGCTGGCGAGTTGCGACGGAGAGGAGGTCGGATGCATCGCTCTGCGGAGGCTTGATGCGGCTTCGAAGAGTTCAGAGATCAAGCGACTGTACGTCCGGCCTGCGTATCGAGGAAGGGGCGTTGCGGATTTGTTGCTGCAGGAATTAGAAGACTTCGCACGGACATGTGGCTATGCCTGGATTTATCTGGATACTGCCGCGCATATGCTTGCGGCTGCGCGGTTTTATGAGCGGCACCAGTTCGAACGCTGCGAAAAATACAATGACAATCCGCAAGCAGCCCTGTTTATGCGCAAACGCCTGCGGGGAGACTCTGCGAAGTAAATGGCGGGAGGAAGAAAGAGGGTGCCGTTCAGGTGTTTGAGAGCACGCCGGATGATACCTAAGCACCTTTCACTGCATCAGAATAGGGGTTGCCCGGGAAGACAGCTAGAATCTTAGCGTGACGAGAAGTGGCAGTTGTCGGGTAAAATAGGAGTTTGGGGACCTGGGGGTCCAGTAAGAAATTCCGTAGCCGTTGAGACGAGCCGCAGGGGAATGCATGCCCGTACCGATATCACAAGCATGGACGGTAGCCAGTTACGTCCTGAAGCAAAAAATTAAAGGCCGCAAACAGTATCCGCTGGTGCTGATGCTGGAGCCGCTGTATCGCTGCAACCTGGCGTGCGCGGGGTGCGGAAAGATCCAATATCCGGCGCATGTGCTGAAGCGCGAACTCTCGCCAGAAGAATGTTTCAAGGCGGTGGATGAATGCGGAACGCCGATGGTGTCGATACCGGGCGGCGAGCCGCTAATGCATTCGCAGATCGATAAGATCGTGGAAGGGCTGGTAGCGCGGAAAAAGTATATCTATTTGTGCACGAATGCGCTGTTGCTGAAGGAAAAGCTGCACCTGTTCAAGCCCAGCAAATATCTGACGTTTTCTGTACACATGGATGGCCAGAAGGAACACCACGATTTCTCGGTGTGCCGCGAGGGCGGATACGATCTGGCGGTTGAAGGCATGCGTGAAGCGTTGAAGCGGGGATTCCGCGTCACGACGAATACGACGTTGTTTGACGGGGCCGATCCGAACAGCGTGCGCAAATTTTTCGACGAGATGATGGAACTGGGCGTGGAAGGCATGATGCTGTCGCCGGGCTACAACTACGACAAAGCGCCCGACCAGAAACATTTTCTGGGGCGCGCGCGGACACGGCGATTGTTCCGGGCGATGCTCGCAAATCGCAAGCCCACTTGGCGATTTAACCAGTCGATGCTGTTCCTGGAATTTCTGATGGGCAAGCGCGAATTCAAATGCACGCCATGGGGCATGCCGACGTATTCGATTTTTGGCTGGCAGAAACCGTGCTACCTGCTGCAAGACGGGTACGCTGAGACGTTTGGTGAGCTGATGGCGGAGACGGACTGGGCGAATTACGGAACCGAGTCTGGCAATCCCAAGTGCGCGAATTGCATGGTGCACAGCGGCTACGAAGCGTCTGGAGTGGACTACACGTTCAGCTCGCTGAAGGGCTTGCTGGTGACGGCCAAGTCGATGCTATTCGCGAAGAATGAGGACGAAGAAGCGCTACGGATGCTAAACGAGCCCGCGAAGCCGGTACATTCCTACAATCCGCTGGTGCAGATCGATTCGTCTAGTCCTGCGAACCTTGAGGAGACCCGGGCGTGACCGGTCCCCGACATGCCGAGCGGCCCGAGCACACGATAAATCCCGATGAACTGGAAGTGTCGCCGGGCTTCCAGCACGAGACCTTACAGGGCTGGATTCCAGAGCTCGCCAACGAGAACGAGTTACGCGAAGCGCTCGAGAAGGCGTTCGATTATCGTGGCGACGTGACGATTACCCGGCGAGATGGAACAAAACTCGAGGGTTA
>DASXLU010000474.1:0-32776 GCA_036496065.1 Candidatus Acidiferrum sp. | reverse complement strand
TCTCGCCACCACGCCAATCCAAATGTTCCTGAATTTGATTCGCGGAGTGCCCGGACCACTGCCTCCGCCCACCAAAAGCGTGAAATGGACTCCCGACGAGCGCGAGGCAGTCGTCGCCAAATTTGGTGCGGCAATTTTCGGCAGTCCGCAAACTGTTGCCAAGCGACTAGAGGAATTTCTTGCGGAAACCGAGGCGGATGAGCTGATCGTCGTCTCGAATACGTACAACTTCGAAGATCGGCTACGCTCTTATGAACTGCTAGCGAATCTCGCGAAGCCTCAGGAAGTACGTCATCCGGTCGGTACGGTAAGCGCATGATCTATCACTGAACGTTGATCGGCTTATTCAGAGCGAGGCGGCCCGATCGTACTCTGCAATTTCTGGAACTCCTGCATCTCGTGTTGTGCCTCAGCGGACTTTCCTTGTTTACGATAAACGCCAGCTAGGCCGAAGTGCGCCTGTGCGGCCAGCGCCGTGTCTTTTTCCAGTTCAATTACTTTTAGCCAAGACTTTTCTGCCGTCGCAGGCTCGCCCGCCAAGGATGCAGCCTTCCCCAACGAATAGAGCGTCTCGGGCATGTCCGCCTTGAGTTCGTTCGAACGCTTTAGCTCCGCAAGCGCATCTCGCGGCTTTCCCTGCTGCAGCATCGCGGAACCCAAGCGATACGCAGCTTCGGCGTTCCCCGGCCGCAATTTGGTTTCGGCGCGGAATTCTTCCTCCGCTTTGGGCCACTGTGCCGCGTTCGCGTAAACCTGGCCAAGCTCCAGGTGCAGGCCCGGCAGATCAGGCCGCAGTCGTATCGCCTCCAGATATTCCTTCTCCGCCTGAGGCATCTGCCGCAGCACAAAGTAGTTTTCCGCAAGTGCCTGGTGCGCGCGCGCAGAATCTGGATGAGTAGCAAGCAAGCTGTCTATCGCATTTTTCGAAAGCAAACCGCTCGCGTGCCCCAGGTAATACAGGAGATCGGGATCGTTTGGACGATTCGACAGCGCCGCACTGAAATTGCTGATCGCTTCTGTTAGCTGACCAGACTCGATTTCCGCGATTCCCAATGCGTCCTGCGCGCCAACACGTTGCAGGTGCGGAATGGCCTCCGTCGAATAACCTTGCGCCAAAAGCGCGTAACCCAGCAATTGGTGTGCGACCGGCAAATCCGGACTTAGTTCCAACGCGCGTCTTAATGGAGGCACAGCAGCGCCGTAATCGCGTTTCTCCATATAGGCTGCGCCAAGATTGACAAAAGCGTCGGCAAGATTCGGATCGATCTCCGAAGCTTTTCGAAATTCGGTGATTTCCGTTTCGACTTGATGCTGCTTGCGCGCTTCCAGTCCGGCCTGCATGTGCTGCATCGCGTCTGGTGACGCTCCCTGCGCTGTCAGCCACGCGACCAACAGGATCCGAATCATGCGTGCTCCGGTTCGCGGACTTCGAGGAACTGTCCTGCGCGCACCTCATTCAGCACTTGCTTCGTGCCAGAAGGCCAAAGCACTTCTACCGTTGCCTTGTCAGCCGTTCCCAAACCGAAATGCAGCCGCTTATCATTCGCGCATACGTAGCTGCTGCCCGAACCTGCATACCGAGTCTGCCCGTTCACCGAGACGCGCGCGCCATAACCATCGCGATTGCTACGCGTCCCACGCAGCGTAATCGACAGCCAATGATTGCTGCCACTGCCGCGATTGAGCAGCAGCACCGGAGGCCCGCCCAGCGTCGAAATCACCGCGTCCATCCATCCATCGTTGTTTATATCGCCAAACGCCGCGCCCCGCGAAGCCAGCGGCGTAGTCACGCCAGAGTCGGCTCGCTCGAAGTGCCCGTTGTGATTCAGCGCCAACAGCGGCACCTCCTTGTAACGCAACGAAGCGTCAATGTCCTGGACGTTGTCCAGCACGTGCCCTTGCGCCACCAGCAGGTCCTTCCAGCCATCGTTGTCGAAATCTTCCAATCCAACGCCCCAGCCCGAGCTTCCCGATGTCATCGCGCCCAATCCTGTTTCCAGGCTCTGATAGCTGAACATTCCTCCACCGTCGTTGTGATACAAGCCGTAAAGCTCCCGCGGGAGCACTGTCACCAGCACATCTGGTTGGCCGTCATTATCATAATCCTGGAACACCGTGCCCATGCCAGACAGGCCCTTTCCGTCAGACGTCAGCGCCACGCCAGACTCCAGCGCACATTCCTTAAACGTCCCATTACCATTGTTGTGGAATAAATACTGCTGCATGCCATCGTTCGAAACAAAAATGTCCGTGAATCCATCGCCGTCATAGTCCGCGAACGCAACGCCCAGCGCCCTTCCCTTCTTCGCTGCGATCCCGGATCGCTCGCTCACATCCTCGAAAGTCCCGTCGCCGCGATTCCGATACAGCAAGCACGTCGTGGCAGGGAAAGCGCCTGGAGGACAGTACGTGTGCCAGTCACCGCCGCAAATCTTATTGTGATCGGAGTCCCACTCCATATATCGCGTCACAAACAAATCGAGGTGTCCATCATTGTCGTAATCCAGAAATCCTGCGGATACCGACCAGCCTCCCCCCGCGACACCGGCCTTCGCGGTCACGTCGGTAAACGTGCCGTCTCCATTGTTGTGATAGAGGACATTCCTGCCATAGCTGGTCACGAATAGGTCCGGGTAGCCGTCGTTATCGTAGTCCCCGACCGCCACGCCCATTCCATAATTGCCATTCCCCGCGTTGGCCAAACCAGCCGCCTGGGTCACATCGGTGAACGAGCCGTCTTTATTTTGCCGGTATAAGCGATTCCAGTAGCGCGGATTGCTGCGTTCGAAATCTTCAGGCACGTGCAGTCCTTCGGTAATTCTCCCGCCGTTCACCATGAAGATGTCCAGCAGTCCGTCGTTGTTGTAGTCGAAGAGTGCGATGCCGCCGGGCATCGTCTCGATCAGGAATTTTCGCTTGGTGGGAGAATTCTGCAGAATAAAATCGATGCCGCGCAACCGTTTAACTTCGAACATAGGCGCCGCGGCAGCCATCGCCGCGCAATTCAGAAAATCACGCCGCGTGAATCGGCGAACCATGTCTGCGTGTGGCTCCTCGCTCTTGCGCTGGGCCAGCAAGGCCTTGCGCATTGTATTTTAGTGTGCGGTAAATCGCCAATCGTAGCGGGGAGTAAGGGTCTTCTTCGCGGATAGGCTGGAACAAACCATCAAATCGTCGGCTGAAAAGGAAATTGCCCGGAATGAATGGTGTTGGCGCATTCATTCCGGGCGTTCCCGGGGTTAGAAGATAAACTTCAGTCCGAACTGGATCAGACGAGGGTTGGTGCCTGGGAAAACACTGGTAACCTGGCCAAACGTTGAACTGCCCACTGCGGTGTTAGGTGGTGCCCACTGCGTGCGGTTGAACAGGTTGAAGAATTCGGCGCGGAACACTAAACCCAATCGCTCATCGGGGCCAAACATCGTTCTCTTGAACAAGGCAAAGTCCCAGTTGTTTACGCCGGAAGACCGCAGAGACGAGTCGGTGCGAGATTCGTCGCCATAGGTGAAGTCCGCCGGAGCCGCAAAACATGAGGTGTTGAACCATTCGTTGAGTTTGTCGACGCCAGAGGGCGCCGACTTCTTGCATCCCGGCACAATGTTAGGCCGTGATCCGCCGCCAAACGAAGTAATGTAGTTGGGAATCGAATTGCTGAAGGCCAACGGGAAACCCTTCTGGAAAATGGTCACGCCGTCAACGCCCCACCCGCCAATAACCTTATCCATCGCGCCGGTGGCCGAAGAGAAGTACCTCCTACCATGGCCAAACGGCAGGTCAAGAACGTAGCTGATTACCAGCCGTTGCGGAACGTCCTGGCCCGATAGCGAGCGTTCGCCCTTAGTCGTGTTGTTGTCCTGGATCGTTCCGTTCGATGCCTCGAGCCAATTCGTCAGCGTGTCCGTATCGCTGATTAGCTTCGAGTTGGTATAGGCCACGAGGAGTGATCCAGCGCTGGCGAACTTGCGTTCCAGTGTCAACTGAAAGGAGTGGTAGGTGCTGTCGTACGAACCCTGACCGGCAAGTTGCAAGCCCGTGTACTGCGGGTAGGGACGTAGCAGTTGTCCTGCGGTGGTAGTAGGACCAGACAAAGCGTACGAAGTGCTAGTGGTGGCATCGAAGAACGGATTCGGCACGCTCTGTAGCAGGGCAACCGAAGGTGCCCCCGGCGCATTCGCTACGCAACGAGATCCAGTGATTGCCGTCTGCGCAGCGCATTGTGCCGCAGCACTGGGCAACTGGCTGTCTGGCAGTTGGTCGATCTGCTGCGAATACGACTGCAAGTGGGTGCCCTTGGACCCAACGTAAGCAACCGAAAGGAACCAGTGTCCCGGCAATTCACGCTGGATGTTCAGGTTCCACTGTTGAACGTATCCTTCTGGATGATTGTTATAATCGGCCGCAGTAATGCTCTGCACTACCTGCGTCGCATATTGCTGCGTGCCCAGAGCACCGAGCGTGCGGCCAACTGGAGGAACAACTCCTGTCGCCGGAAAGGGATTATTGATCGTATTTACGGGCACGCTCCCATTGATCGTTCCGGTGTACGACGTGGTGGCGTCGTTCACTAGGTCATTGTTGGGATTGAGGCCAAAGGAAACATAATTGGGAATCCAAAAGACTCCGTAGCCTGCACGAATAACAGTCTTGGAATCGAAACTATAAGCCAAACCAACGCGTGGTCCGAATTGCTTGTTGTCTCGTGGGATCGCCGTTCTGGTTCCTAGGCTTACCAGGTTCACATCGCCCTTGAGTCCTGCGATTCCCGGCACATTGGTCAGTCCAGCAGCGGAGGGATCCGCCAGCCAGCTTGTAGCCGCTGGATTGAAGTCAGACAGCCGGTTGAAACGTTCCGACCACGGACCCTGCAAGTCATATCGAAGGCCCAAGTTCAGCGTCAATTTCTTGGTGACGCGGAAAGTGTCGTCAACGTAAAAGGCATTATAGATTTGCTGGCCGGCGATGAGGGCAGGCACCACCGCTTGGCCAAAGAAGTGATTTTCCACGTTGTTCGGATTGTCCGCGTAACCTAGCAGGAAGTCTGCGAACCCATTCCCAGTGAAGCATGCGAGACCTGATCCGCAGAACGCGAACGAACCGCTGGCAACGTTTGTCTGCGCATAGTTATCGCGGCCCACCTCGAATTGGTATCCGAATTTAACGGTGTGCCGTCCGCGAATCAGCGTCATGCTCGGACCGATATCATATTGTGTGTTGCGGTCCTGAATGAAGCTTTGCCCCTGCGAGCACATTACGTTATCAGCGTAGTCCAAAACGCATGGTGTGGGTGGCGTTCTGGCGATCGATGGAATCGCGGTGTTGAACTGTGCCGGCCACCCAATCGTGGTCAAGTCGAAGCCTGCATTGTTCGGCGAACGGTTGTAAGCAAACCGGCTAATGCTGGCGTTGAGTGCCGCAATCGTGGTCGGCGTGACGTTCCAGTTATAGCCAATCGCCGCCGCGCTGGTGGCATACTTTTCCGCGCAACGGTCCTGGCAAAGGCCGGTTCCCAATGGGTCTTGCGGCAGATCCAGAACGTTCCAGTAGGTGTAGCGGAAGAAAATGCGCTGATTCTGCCCGAGGGTCTGGTCCATTCGACCGACAACCTGGTTCTGGTTTCCGCCCGTGGCATAGGACTTCGCGTAGTTATTCTTGCATCCGATTAGAGTGTCCGCAGTGCAAGGCGAGTTGGCGCCGGGCCACAAATTCTCCAACGCCAGCGAAGTGGGGTTCAAACGAGACTGCGGAATCATGTTACCCGGGAAAGGTGTTGGTGGTCCCGTATAATTCGGGCAAGCCACCGCTGTCGTTACCGTACCGCCGCAAGGGTCCATAATCGGCGCGATGCCCGGAGCAGAGAAATCTCCGCTCAATTCCGGGGTCGTCGGGACCGTCGTTAGAACCGGAGACGCTCCCTGCCGAAGGCGGAAGGCTTCCCAACTGAAGAACCAGAATGTTTTGTTCCGGCCATCGTAAACCTTGGGAATCCACAGCGGCCCACCAGCGTTCAGGCCAAATTGATTTTGCGTGAAGCTCGGGGTTTTGTTGGGCAAACCCTTCTCTATTTCGTTCGCCTTGTTAAAAGGATCGTTGGCGTTCAGCACCCGGTTGCGCAGGTAGTCGTAGAGTTCTCCATGCAGGTCGTTCGTTCCAGACTTCGTGCTGAAGTTCATTACGCCGCCGGAAAACTTACCCCAATCGGCGCCGGTGTTGCTCGTCTGCACTTTGAATTCATCAATCGAATCCTGCGTGGGAATCACCACCGGCAGGTTAATGTAGCCAATGTTAAGCGGCTGGCCATCCAAGTATTGCGCGCTCTCGTTTCCGAACGAGCCGTTAACCTGATAGTTGCCCCAACCAAACGGATTTACACCCACCGGAGTTCCGCCGGCGCTTCCCTGTGGAACGACTGATGGCGCCAGTGTGATCAGGTTGAAAACGTTGCGGCCGTTCAGCGGCAATTCCGCAACCTTGCGTCCTTCCACTACTTGCCCCAACGATGATGTCTCCGGTTGCAGCAGCGGTGTTTCTCCGGTGACTTCGACCGTCTGCGACACTTCACCAACCTGCATGGTGAAATCGATGCGCGAGGTCTGTTCCACCTGAACAATGACGTCTGGATGACTCAGCCGCTTGAATCCCGTCTTCTCAACTTCGACGCGATAGCTTCCAGGCACCAGGTTTACAAAGTTGTAGTTACCGTCCGGGCCCGCCGGCTGGACACGCTTTTCCCCGGTGGCCATGTTTGTTATCGTCACCTGGGCGTCGGCGATCGCGCCTCCCGACGCGTCCGTTACGGCGCCGGAAATCGTTCCGTAACTGGTCTGTGCATAGAGTGGAGTTTCGAAAACAATCCCGATTCCAACGCAAAGTGCCACTCCCAACATCACCCCAACGACAAAACGCAATTTATTCATCCCCCACGCTCCTCGTTTCCACGATTCACTTGCGTGCCGCACGGTGCCCTTGCAGAAACACACACCACCACTGTGAGTTCCAGACATGGAACTCCCCGCACACGACCTCGACAAATATGCGATCTGCCTATACATACGCAGTGGGGCGGCAATGTGTACCAGTCACATGGCCGTGTGACGAATAAATCTCAGCGGAAAATTCGATTCACGCGGTGGCGAATACACCACTAACCGCGTCAAGTATGATCAGATGAATGTTCTTCTTACGGTCTACGGATGGTTGGCTTCGTTGCGAAGTAATGCGTACAAAAACGGCTTGCTGGTCGGCTTATGACTGCCGCCTCGCGGCTCGACGGTGACAAATACCGCATCGATCTCCGCCAATTTTTTGGGATCATCGAAGCGCATCACCCAGCGGCGGTTCGTCTCGTTGTCCATATACAGGATACCCAGATTCATTGGATGAGCTTGCTCGCCCTGCGGCCTGTCGCTCTGGCCCCAAACCTGAAAAGTGCTGGCGTTAACCACGCCGGGCTCGTGATCCAAGTCGAAGGCGTAAAAAATCAGCGATTTTCCCTGTGTGTAGAACACCCGGCCGAAAGGCTTTTGTGTGCGGCTGCTGCCATCCACATCAAACACGTCCGCGATGTACAGCTTCCGGGCGCCCATCAATTCGCGGATGTCGCGATCCGACGTCAAATATTGGTCAGTATCTTTCAGCCGTCTCTCCTGATCCCGATTCGCCGCGGTCAGTGCAGCAAGTTGCGCTTCCAAAGACGAAGTTCGCGCCGCGGTTTTGTCGCGTTCCAGGCGCAAACTTGCCAACTCGGTCTGTTCCTCTGAGTACACCTGGTTGGCCACCTGAAGCTTTGCAGTCAGCTCATCCCGCTCCTGGGCAAGAGTTTTTAATTGCAGCTCGGACCGGTCGCTCGTGGCAGCGGACGCCCGGGAACGCTCTTCGAGTGCGGCCAAATCAGACCGTAGCTTCGCAACTTCCTGCGCCTTCTGCGAATTCTCTAACTGTAACTGGTCCAACTTTTTCGCCTGTGTGGCCAGCAATTCGTCTGCGGCCTTCTTCTCGCGCGAGGCTGCGCTTACCCCAAGCTCCGCAACCGGAGCCGGCGTGGCTATGAACTGCACGTCCATGCTCGTCGCCTGTTTGTTTGCACCCAGCCGGTACGCTCCCCAGCCCACCATCGCCAGAAGTCCAGCCGCAAGTGCCATCGCCGCAATATCCCGAATCAGACTGCGATCCGATTCGCGTCCAACACCAGAGCCGTTCGCATGGTTCTTGCGCTCCGCGACGCCGACGCCTTCGTGATCCTCGCGAATGCGCGCTCGCAGCCGCTCGCGCGCCAAGCCATTGTCCCAATCGCCCTGTTCCCAGGATGCCCCGCAGCGATCAATCAGAAACGCCACGCCTCGCGTCGCCATGATCTGGTGCTGGGCAAACACCTCTCCGCACTCTTCACAAGTTTGCAAATGAACCTCAAGCTCCGCTAGTTCCAGCGGTGCGAGACTCCCCGAGGCGGCCAGCGCACAGAGTTTCTTGAATTTTTCGTGTTCGTCCCGACCAGGTTGGATCCTTAGCATCGTTTCGTTTCCCGAAGGCTCTGCACAAATGCGCTTTTCCGCAGTCGTTCCAATCCTCGATAGAAATGGTGCCGCGTGTTTCCTAGCGGTTGGTTCAGCTTCTGACTGATTTCCCGTAAGTCTAACCCTTCAAAGTAGAACAACTCAAGGGTCAGGCGCTGGGTATTTGGCAACTCCTCAAAAGCCTTTTCCAGTTGCTCCAGATCCATTTTTGCGCCGACTTCGCGGTCCAAATCTGTCCTTCCCAACAATATATCGTCAAGTGAGTCGATATTTGTACCAAGATAAAATCCGCGCCGTGCCAGGTGCGCTTTTCGATCCAGAGTCCGATGCAGCGCGATTTGCAGAATCCAGTTTCTTACCGTGCCCTTGCTCCCGTCAAATAGCCGCGACTTTTTGTATACGTGGAAAAACGACTCCTGCACCACGTCTTCCGCTTCTCCCGTGTCTCGAATGATTCCCCGGGCAATTCGGTACACCAGCCGGGCATAGCGTTCGAACAGGATCTCCAGAGCGTTCGTATCGTTCGATTGTATGCGGGACATTACTTCTTCGTCGCTTGGAATTCGCCTCTCGGAAACAACCGGCATCGTCGGTCGTTCTTGAGTTTCCCAAGCGGCAGGGAATGGCAGTGCGCGTCGTGGCGGAAGAGAACTCATGAGCGTGGTTCCCAATTGAACGGATTGTGCCGACACCCTCAGCCGAACAACCGTTTTGTCGGCGAACTCCCCCGGCAGAGTTCCGACAATCTAAAAACCATACACCAGCCTGGCCTTATCTGAGAAGATTTTTCGATGCCGTCCAGCGTTTTTTTTACAAATAAGTTTTGATTGGCTTGGTACAAATTGCGTGCTACGCACGTAGCACTTTTGCCGCGTCTACGCACATTCCCCCTAAAAGAATAGTTTCAGCCCAAACTGAACCAGCCGCGGATTTGTGCCCGGAGCCGTAGCCGTTACCACCCCGAAATTCTGATTGTTGGCCTTGCAACAGATCGGATTGGGCGCTGCGAACTGCGTTCTATTGAATATGTTGAAGAACTCCGTTCGGAACTCCAGCCCCATCCGCTCATTGCTGAACCGCGTGTTCTTAAACACCGCGAAATCGAAATTGTTGATTCCCTCCGCTCGCAAGCGTGGGTCTACCCTCGCCTCGTTGCCAAATTCAAAATCGGCAGGAGCTGTGAAGCACCCAGTGTTGAACCATCCGCCCAATCGGGCCGTTGGCCCCCCGGGCGTATTTGCGTCGCAACCAGATACCACATTCGGACGCGACCCCCCGCCAAATAGCGTTGTACCGTTTACTTGACCATTGGTAATTGCCAGGGGAAATCCTCGCTGAAAAATTGTTACGCCATCAATTCCCCAGCCTCCCACCACTTTTTCCAGCATGCCATCCGCACCCGAAAGATATCGGCGTCCCTTGCCTACCGGAATATCCAGCACGTAGCTGATCACCAGTCGCTGCGGCACGTCCTGGGAGGACAAGGATCGTTCTCCGGGCAGATTGTTGTTGTCTTGAATCGTCCCGACTCCTGGCTCCAGCCAGGCCGTAAGCGTGTCGGTGTCGCTGATTAACTTCGCATTCGTATACGCAACCAGCAACGAACCGGCATTGGCAAAGCGTCGCTGCACCGTGAGCTGGAACGACTGGTAGCTGCTGTTGTACGAGCCCTGGCCCGCCAACTGCACGCCCGTGTATTGCGGATAAGGGCGAAGAAGCTGCCCAACCGTTGTAGTCGAGCCCGCTAGCGCCAACGCCTGTCCGTTAATGAAAAATGGATTGGGCACGGGCTGGACCAGCATTACATTTTGCCTGGGATTCGGCAGCGCTGGATTTACTTCTGCCGCCGCCTGCGCCAGATACGTATCGGAAATCTGATTAATCTGCTGCGAATACTGCGCCAGGTGCGTTCCCTTCGCGCCCACATATGCCGCCGACACGAAAAATCCGCCAGGGAACTCTCGCTGCAGGTTTAGATTCCATTGCTGTACGTATCCTTCCGGATGATCGCTCGGTTCCGCTTCGGTAATCGATTGCACCACTTGAGTCAGAAATTGCTGCGTGCCCTGTGTGCCCAAACTGCGCCCGGGTGGCTGGGAGATTCCGGAGGGAAAAGGCAATCCAATCGTGTTTGCTGGATGCGTCCCGTCCACTGTTCCGGTGTACGTGGTAGCTCCCGCGTTTACCATGTCGTTCAGTGGGTTCAGGCTGAACGAGACATAGTCCGGTATCCAAAATATTCCGTATCCGCTGCGCACCACCGTCTTTGCATCGATGCTGTATGCGAATCCTACGCGTGGCGAAAATTCGGTCTTGGAGAGAGGGATATTCGTGCGATGTCCTGGGCTGACCAGGAACACATCACCCTTTACCGCGGGCGATCCGGGAGGCAGAAACTGCGTCAGGTAATTTGTTGCACTCGGATCGAAATACGACAACCGGTTGTAGCGTTCCGACCACGGTCCTTGCAAGTCGTAACGCAAACCCAAATTCAGCGTCAATCGATTGGTCGCGCGCCAGGAGTCATCAAAATACAACGCCCGATAAATCTGCTGCCCTGCCGTGAACGCCGGCACCACGGCCTGCGCAAAAAAATGATTTTCCAGATTGTTGAAGTTGTCCGCGTATCCCAGCAGAAAATCCGCAAATGAAAATCCCGTCCCCGGCACGCCCGGCAGCGACGTGAAACACGCTTGCCCAGAAACGCAGAAATCGAACGCCCCGCTGGCGATATTCGACTGCGCATAATTGTCACGCCCAACTTCCAACTGCACTCCAACATGAAATTGGTGATGCCCTCGCAGCATCGATACGCTCGGCGATATGTAGTACTGCGTATTGTGGTCCTCGATGAAGCTTTGCCCCTGCGTGCACATAATGTTATCCGCAAAGTTGGCCACACACGGCGTTGGCGGAGTACGCATCTCCGCGGGAACGGAGCCGTTGTAGCTCGCCGGCCATCCTATCGTCGTCAGATTAAAATCCGCGTTTTTTGGGCTGCGGTTATAGTCGAACCGGGTCACATTCACGTTGAATCCGAAAACCGTCGTCGGCGTTACGTTATAGGTGTAGCCGACCGCCGTCGCATAGCTGTGATAATCCTCGGAGCAACGGTCCGCGCACAAACCGCTCTCCAACGGATCGATCGGCAGGTCGATCACATGCCAATAATTCGTGCGCAGAAATATGCTTTGCTTGCTGGTTATATTTCTGTCTAGCCGCGCCACAATTTGGTTGTGGTCTCCTCCTGTGGGCGCCGCGGTTGTATAATTGTTATTCGTCGCGCTGGGATTATTGGGGGCCGGCCACAGGCTCAGCAATTTTGCCGATGTGAAATTAATCCGGTTCGCGGGAATAATGTTGTTGGGGAACGGCACTGGCGCGGACGTATTTCCGGGGCAGGCACCCTGCGCATTCACGACTACTCCGCACGGATCGTAAATTTGGTCGATCACCACCGGCATGCCTCGCGCGTCCACTCCGCGATCATTGCAGATTCCTGCTGTGAACCCGGTCTTGCATATCTCCGAGAAATTTCCTTCGCGCTCCTGTGTGTCGGGCACCGTCGCGGTGAATGGCGCTCCCGTCCGCAAGCGAAAACCCTCGGCGCTCAGAAACCAGAATGTTTTATTTCTCCCGCCCAGGTCGGGGAGGTTCAACGGTCCGCCCGCGTTTGCTCCGAATTGATTCTGTACCCAGGCCGGGCGCGGCCTTCCCACCGCATTCAGAAAATAGTCGTTCGCATTGAATATTTTGTTTCGCAAATATTCGTACACTTCGCCGCGAACAGAACTCGTCCCTGACTTTGTGCTCAGGTTGGTCACACCGCCTGCGAATTTTCCCCATTCTGGTCCTAGATTGCTGGTCTGCACCCGGAATTCCTGAATCGAGTCTTGCGTCGGAATCAAAACCGGCAGATTGATGTAGCCGATGTTAAGCGGTTGGCCATCGAGATACTCTGCGCTCTCGTTGCCAAAGGAGCCGTTCACCTGATAGTTGCCCCAGCCGAACGGATTCACTCCTACCGGCGTGCCAGTCGAACTTCCCTGCGGTATCACTGATGCGGCCAATTCGATCAAGTTGAATACGTTGCGCCCGTTCAACGGCAACTCATTGGCTTTCCGCTGTTCCACCACGGTGCCTATCGTCGAGGACTCCGTATCGAGCAGCGGCGCCCCACCTCTCACCGTCACGCTTTCCGACGCCGACCCCAGCACCATTTCGAAGTTGATTTCTAGCGCGTCCTGCACATGTAAAACCAGGTCTGCTTTGATCACCGCCTTGAATCCCAATTTTTCTACTTCGATCCGATACGTTCCGGGTGGCAGGTTCGTCACATAATAGCTGCCTGTCTCATTCGTTACGGTTTCGTAGTGCACGCGCGTGCCGGTATTAATCGCGAGAACTTTCACGCCGGGAACGACCGCCTTGCTCGAATCCGTGATGCGCCCCGTCAGAGAGGCATTGCTCGATTGTGCTTTCAGGAAAACGGGGAAAGAGAGGCTTACGATTGCGATAAAGATGATGAACATGCGCAGGGCTGCGCTGGTCCACACTTGAGAAATCTTTCGCCAGGACGATGCCATCGAGAATCGGACTCCAACCCTTCCACACTCGCCCCGACGAAATTCATGGTTAGTTCTCTTCTATCAGGTATTTCAACCCTGTCAAGACACACCCATCGCCCTAAATTAAACGCATCTGTCCTTCAGCGTTACCAACGATTCAGGGATGACCATGTTGCTCAGCAGGACATTAGCGCGAAAACGGCAGCATCGCCCAGCCAATTCCGATTCCGACTACCAGGAATAAAAAGAAGGACCACAAAATATACTTCACTCGATCGCTAGGGTTGCGTCGACCCAGGAAACCAAACGCCACCGATATCACCGCAGCGAACACCAGAAATGCCTGGAAGTGATTCACCGCGATTGCTCCATTGGCAGGCTCATGCTTTTCGGCCTCGCGCCGCTTCATAGGCGTGTAACGCCGCCAGCAAATTCAGAACGCCGGCTGTCGCCAGGAATCGTGTGCCGTAATCCCCTTGCGCATGCGATACGTCGGATCCGTTGTGCTCCACATATTTCGCGCCAAAATAAAAAACTCCGGTTCCCAGGTCCGCGACGTAACCCAACGTATCGAACGCATCGTTACCTCGCGACTTAAACACATTGCCTCGCATCGCCGCGCCGGCGTACGCCATCAATCCCACTGCAAGGAACACCACTACAGCACGGCCCCACATTTTTTGTAGCGCGTGCCCAAGTCCAGGCACAGCCCATCCTGCCAATCCCAAGGCCACGGCTCGCTTCTCTGCCGGAAATGGCGGCGGCTCTAGACTTTCCGTCTCCGCCGCTACCATCGGCTCGCTTGCAATCGGTTCGCTGGCGACCGGCACATTTTCTTTCAGATCTTCTTCCGGCATTTTTATTTTTTCCTTACACCAACAGTGCCAATATCTCTGTTTGTACTGCGCCAGTCACCCGCGCTTCGTTTTCATCGACGAACACATCGACCTCGCTACGCAGCCCAAATTCCGGCAAATAAATTCCCGGCTCCACCGAGTTGCACGTTTGCGGAATTAGGTGGCGCTCATCCCGCGTTTCGAGTCCATCCATGTTCACGCCGTTGCCGTGAACAGTTTCCCCAATACTGTGGCCCGTCCGGTGAATAAAATATTTGCCGTAGCCCGCCTTTTCGATCACGGCGCGAGCCGCTTTATCCACCTGCCAACCCTGCAGTGGCTTTCGCTCTTTCACGCTCAAACGAATGAGCTCCACCGCCTTATCGCGCGCTTCCCGCACGATATTGAATATCTTCACATACTTCTCCGGGACCTTGGCCCCGAGGTATCCCGTCCATGCCACGTCGTAATAAACGCTGCCCGGCGCCTTCTGCTTGCCCCAAACATCCAGCAGCAGAAAATCGCCTTCGCGAATGGGCGACGACTTCTCTTTCGAAGGCGCGTAGTGCGGATCGCTCGCGTGCGCATTCACCGCCACATCCGGACCTTCATCGGTAGCGATTCCCGCTTCCGCAAACCGTTCCAGAATCCATTGTTGCAAATCGTATTCCGTCAGCTCCTTTTTCTCTCGCACGCATTTTCCCGCGTACGCAAACGCCTCGCTCACAATGTGGTCGATAGCGCGGCCTGCCGCCAGATGAGATTCAAGCTGCGCCTTGCTCCAGCACGCTTCATACTTTTGCACTAGGTCCGCCGAGGTCGTCACTTTCACCCCGGCGCTGCGCACCAACTCCACCGTTCCCGCATCTACCATCGCAACATATGGAATCGCGTTTTTTGGCGAATACTGCATTGCCACGACTTTTGCGCGACCCAACATTTTTTTCAGATTGCCGCGCAACTCATCTTGTCCGGCGTAATACAGCGTCTCCCCCGCCACTCCCGCCAGCGATTCCGCCTCGATCTTGTGAACCAACTTCTTCGGCATACCCTTCGCCGGAATGAAGTAGAACCAGCGCCGCGTCCGCATGCCCGCAGGCAACTGCAGGATTCGGTGTGCGATCGGGTCGCGTCCGCGAAAATCATAAAACAGCCAGCCGTCCAACTTGGCTACGCGCAAATCTTTCTGAATTTCTGGGATGCTCACGCTCATAAAATTGCTTCGCTCCAGTGAATCGCCGCAACGAGGGAAATGAGGTTACGCGTCTTCCCGGAGCAGATTCAGGATTTGCTGCCGCGTGACGCCAAAAATCTCCACGCGCTTGGTCCGGGCGTGCTCGCCGCCTTGAATTCTAACAGCCGATTTTGGCGTTTTCAAAATTGTTGCCAGAAACTGCACCAGCGCTTCGTTGGCCTGATTCTCCACGGCCGGTGCACAAATCCGTACCTTTAGCGCTCCATCATGCACTCCGGCAATTTCTTCCCTGCTGGCACGAGGCTGCACCCGCACCGCGAACGCCACAGTCCCACGCGCCACGTCTTCGGAAACATCCAGAAAAACCATTGTCTACCAGGCTCGTTCGTACTGCACCGGAGCTTTTATCTTGCCGCCAAGCTTTTGCGCCGCACGTCTCGGCCAATACGGATCGCGCAACATTTCACGCGCCAGAAAAACCATGTCCGCCTGCCCGCTGGACAAAATCGTTTCCGCCTGCACCGGGTCCGTCACCATGCCCACCGTTGCTGTCGCAATCCCCGCTTCCTGCCGGATCGCTTCCGAAAATTTCACCTGGTATCCCGGGCCCACAGGAATTTTCGCGTCGGGCACGTTACCGCCGCTCGAAGCATCGACCAGATCCACGCCCGCTTCTTTAAGCTTGCGCGCCAACTCGATGCTCTGCTTCAGATCCCAGCCGCCTTCTTTCCAATCCGTCGCCGAAATGCGCACAAAAAGCGGCAGTTTCTCCGGCCAAATCGCGCGCACTTCCTTCACGACACGCAGCACCAGCCGGATCCGATTTTCGAAGCTTCCGCCGTAATCATCCTTCCGGAAGTTACTCAGCGGCGAATAGAATTCGTGCAGCAAATAACCATGCGCAGCATGAATCTCCACCACCTGAAATCCTGCCAGCAATGCTCGCTGCACCGCCTTCACGAAATCCGCAACCACCTGATCGATATCGCCAACCGTCATTTCTTTCGGCATCGGGTAGTCCGCCGTGAACGCCACCGCGCTCGGTGCGATCGGTTGCCATCCGCCACCACTCGACGGTACAGCCTTGCCACCATTCCAGGGCGCTGCCGTACTTCCCTTGCGACCCGCATGCGCCAATTGAATCCCCGCAACCGCGCCACGTTCCTGGATAAACTCGACGATCGGCTTCCATGAATCTACGTGCGAGTCCAGATAAATCCCCGTATCCTCTGGAGAAATTCTGCCAATAGCCTGTACTCCCGTTGCCTCAGCCATCACTAGCGCCGCTCCGCCAACCGCCCGGCTTCCTAAATGAACCAGGTGCCAGTGGCTCACATGCCCATCCTTCGCCGAGTACTGACACATCGGCGAAACGCCGATACGATTCTTGAACTCCAATTCCCGCAGTCGCCACGGCTCAAGCAGTTTCATGCATTCTCCCCAAATTTCGATTCGTCGTTTAGATTCACTTCGCCGCGGGACGGATACCAAATATCGCAGTCCCCACGCGCACCTCGGTGGCTCCCTCTTGGATCGCTGCCTCAAAGTCGTGAGACATCCCCATGGAAAGCACCGGCAACGCCTGTCCAATGCGCGTCACCAATTGGTCCCGCAGTTCCCGTAAGCGCGCGAAGAACGGCCGCACTTTATCCATGTCTTCCAGGTACGGCGGAATACACATCAAGCCGCCAAGCTCCACATGCGATAACCTCACTATTTGCTCGGCCAGCGCAGGCAAATCGATTTCGGCCGCTCCTGTTTTGCTTTCTTCTCCGCCCAGATGCACTTCGATCAGCAAGCGCATCTTATTTTCGCCGGAGCCCTCCGCTACTGCACGCTCCACGCGTTGTGCCAAAGGTCCATCGTCGATCGAATCGATGCAGTGAAACGCCTTGGCCGCACGCGCCGCTTTGTTGCTCTGCAGATGACCGATCAGATGCCACGTCGCGTCCAGCGACGCAACCTCGCCGCGCTTCCCTTCCCACTCTTGCACGCGATTCTCGCCAAAATGCCGCAAGCCTGCCACATACGCCTCTTGAATGGCACTTGCCGGATGCGTTTTCGAAACGCCGACCAACGTAATCTCGTCGCTCTGGCGGCCTGCCTTGGCAGCCGCGTCCGCGATCTTCTCCTGCACGGCCTGCAAATTGTCTCGAATCGTCGCCGAACTCATTTTTCCCTGTCCGCCAAGAATCCTAGCACGGAGTCCCCGAGTCACGATTTCGACAAAATCTCTGAATCATTAATCCTCTCCCGTTGCGGCTCTCGAGTCTCTCCGGTTACACTGGCATGCACGAGTGGCATCCCCACCACCACGAACGACTGACATGACAACGCGCGGGCTCCTTATCGCCATCGAAGGCATCGATGGCAGCGGCAAGCACACTCAGGCAAAGCTACTTGAACACGCCCTCTTCTCCAGCGGCTTCTCCGTTTTTGCTACGGGATTTCCGCAATACGATTCATGGTTTGGAACCATGGTGGGAAAATTTCTCAACGGCGAATTTGGCTCTCTGGAAGATCTCGACCCCCGTTTCACCGCGATGCTGTACGCTGGCGATCGCTTCGAGGCCAAGTCGCAACTCGAATCGGCGTTGAACGAAGGCAAGGTCGTGTTGGTCGATCGTTACGTCGGCTCAAATTTGGCTCACCAGGTGGCGCGCGCACCCGCAGACAAGCGCTCCGAGCTCATGCGTTGGATCGAACACCTCGAGTATTCCATCTACGGCCTGCCGCGCGAGAACCTGATCCTTTATCTTCGCGTGCCTCCCCATCAAGCGCAGCAGCTTGTCTCCAAGAAAGCCGAACGCAGCTATACTCAGGCCAAACACGACATCCTCGAGCGCAACATTCGTCACCTCGAAGAAGCTGGAGAGATGTACGACATGCTCTCTCGTAGCCGTCCTTGGGCCACCATCCAGTGCTTTGACGCCTCAACCAACTCTTTGCGCATGCCCGAAGACATTGCGCGCGACGTGATGGACGCGGTAAAACCCTCCTTGTCGGCAGTGTGTAAGGACTAGCTCGTGGGCTTCTCTGACTTCGTCGGCAACCAAAAAATTCTCACCGCTCTTCGCGGCGCTTTGCGTGCCGGTCGCCTTCCGCACGCACTTCTATTCACTGGCCCGCGCGGCGTAGGCAAGTACACATTGGCTCGGATGCTGGCTCAGGCGACCAACTGCGAGCGCCTAACCGACGATTTCTGCGGCGAATGTGCGACCTGCCAGCGTATCGGACTTCTGGCCGATCCTCAGAAGCTGATCGAGCAAGGCTTGACGGAACGTGGCGAGAGCGCCGACGCCGCGACCGTCGAGCGCGTTCCTCTCATCCTGCAATCTCATCCCGACGTCTGGGCCTTGGTGCCCGATCCAGTTCGGCTCAAGAGTCCGGTCGCACGTCCCGTGCTGCGTATCGGTCAACTTCGTGCCGTGCAGCGCGCTGCCTATTTCCAGCCGATGGGTCGTCGACGTGTCTTTATCCTGGATGGCGCCGAAACCATGCGCTGGGACGTTGCCAACGTCTTCCTCAAGATTCTCGAGGAACCGCCTGGCTCCGCGATGTTGATCTTGACCGCTCCCTCGGCTTCCTCCCTGTTACCAACAATCGTCTCGCGCTGCATGCAATTCCACTTCGCTCCATTGCCGCAATCCGAAGTGGAAACCATTTTGAAAGCGCGTACCGACCGCAAGCCAGCCGAGGTAAAGTTAGCTGCTCAACTCTCTGAGGGAAGTCCAGGCCTCGCTATGGAAATGAACGTGGAAGAAGTCGTCGAGCGGCGCAAGACCGCACTGCGCATCCTCGAGCGCGCCGCTCGCGGCCAAGGTTTTTCACAATTGTTCGCGGACACCTCCGCTTTGGCTAAGGATCGCGAGTCTTCTTTCGAAGAGCTTCTCGGCACGTTCTACGGACTACTTTCGGACTTGCTGGAGCTTACCAGCGGCGTAAAGTCACCAATGTTACGAAATCCTAACTTCGCCAGAGAATTGGACACACTATCCAGAATTGTGGATGTTGATTGGGTGATGCGTGCGATCGCCGGTATCGATGAACTCGCAGCCGGCGCACGCCGAAATTTGAATCGTCAGCTCGGTATGGACGCGCTCGCCGCCGAACTCTCGTCTACAGCCACCGGTGTAGGGCGTGGATAGATCTTAGCTCCCTTTTTGCATCCAAACCCGTCATACTAAAGATAAGCGAAACCCAGGTTGGACCCTCGGCATCCAACCTTAAGAAACCCCTCTTCTCAAGGAGCAGTCATGGTGAATCGCCGCATGTTTCGTCCCAACTTCGCGGACGCAAAAGAGCAACCCATCGCTCGTACCCCTCACAATGGAGGACCGATTCCAAGTAAGAAACCGGCGCCCGCGGAAATTACTCACGCCGAGAATTTTTATTGGGTCAAACAAATGCAGAGTCGCACGCCCATGGTGGTCGTGCTGAACTCTGGCGAAGAACTGAAGGGCATCATCGAGTGGTACGACAAAGAATGCATCAAGCTTACGCGACACGGCGCTCCGAACCTCATGCTCTTCAAGCGCTATATTAAATATGTCTACAAAGATGGCGAGGAATCCTCGCTCGGCGGCGAAGAATAGTTTTATTTACCGAACGATGCGCCGCTCGCGGCAGAAAATGTCAGCAAGGCTTTTGCTGCCAGCGAACCTGACTCATTAAAAATTTCGCATTCGGTAACCACAAAGTTTCTTCCGGCGCGCAGCACTTTTGCGTCCGCTTTGATCGTTCCGCCGGGTACCGGCTCCAGATAATTGATCTTCAATTCCAGCGTGGCTAGTTCTACGCCTCGCGGCACTGCCGTATATGCGGCGATTGCTGCTGTCGTGTCAGCCAGCGCAGCCAGTATCCCGCCATGTACCACGCCGTGGATCTGCTTGTGGCTTGGTGTAACGTCCAGCCGAAAAATTGCCCGCCCGTCATGCACGCTTTCCACGTCAAAACCCAGCAACTCCGACGACTTGCTCTCCTTCATGCGCTGCCGCACCAATTCCGTTACGCGTTTCTCTTCCTCCGTCATTTTCCTCGACATTCGTTCTCCAATCCTTCTCTAGTAAGCCGATAGTCCGCCGTCGAGCGGGATTGCCGTTCCCGTCATCCACGAAGACTCGTTCGACGCCAAATAAATTGCCAGTTCGGCTACGTCCTGAGGTTTGCCGAAGCGTCCTGCAGGCAAAGTTGCCAGCCGCGCGTCCCGCAGTTTCCGGCCTTCTTTGCTTTCCGAAAATAGTCCGCGCACCAATTCCGTCTCCACAATCGAAGGGCAGATGCAGTTCACGCGGATTTTATCCTTCGCGTGGTCCAATGCCATCGCCTTAGTCAGCATCGTTACGCCGCCCTTCGATGCACAGTACGCAGCACGATCCTTCATCGCCACCAAACCCAGAATGCTTCCAATATTGACGATTGAGCCTCCGCCCGCGCGTCGCAAGGCTGGCAACACCGCGCGCGACATCAGGAACGGCCCCTTCACATTCGTCGCCATCAGCCGATCCCATTCCTCTTCCTGGATGTTCTCGATCGTAGACACGCTCAGCATTCCCGCGTTATTCACCAGCACATCGATTCGACCGAACTTCTTCTCCGTCTCCGCCACGACGCGTTCGGCATCCTTCGCTCTCGTCACGTCGCACGCCACCGCCAGGCCTTCCCCGCCTGCTGCTCGGATCGCCTCCATGGTTTCCGCCAGCTTTTCTGCGCGACGCCCGGTCACCGTCACCCGTGCGCCTTCCCTGGCGAACGCCTGCGCAATGGCTCGGCCAATCCCCGAGCCCCCTCCCGTCACCACCGATACCTTGTTTTCCAGCCGTGTCACGATATCACTCACAATTGCGTCTAATCGGTGTACTATTCCGCGGGAGTCGCTCCACCCGCGGACCGCGCGACTCTAACAAACGGGCTTGCTCCCCCGCAAGCGCGGCGCAAGAAGTCAGCGTGACACGAATCACTTAGGCGGTTTATGCGTATCGGAATTACCGGTTACCCCACCTATGGGGGCTCTGGCGTTGTAGCTACCGAACTCGGCATGGAACTGGCTGCTCGCGGCCACGATATCCATTTCATCACCTATGCCCCGCCCATACGCATGAACCTCAACGATCCGCACATCCATTTTCACCGTGCGGAGGTCGTCTCCTATCCCCTGTTTGACCATTCGCCCTACACGCTTTCTCTGGCCACCGAAATGTTGCAAGTATTCGAGGAAGAGAAGCTCGACCTGCTGCACGTTCACTACGCCATTCCGCATTCGGTCAGCGCATTGCTCGCGCGCTCCATGGCCGCGCCACGGCGCCTCCCTTTTATCACCACGTTGCACGGAACGGACATCACCCTTGTCGGCAATAACCGAAGTTTTCTTCCCATCACGCGTTATTCCATCGAACAGAGCGACGGCGTCACCTCGATTTCCGACTATCTCCTGCGCCGCACCGTCGAAGATTTCGACATCAAGCGTCCTATTGAGGTCATCCCAAACTTCGTGAATTGCGATCTGTATCGACGCACGCCCATCGCCAAATTGCGCGCCGAATGGGCTCCGGATGGCGAGCCGATCTTGATGCATCTTTCCAACTTCCGCCCGGTAAAACGTATCCTCGATGCCGTGGAGATTTTTGCGCTTGTTCGCGCAAAAATGCCCGCCAAGCTGGTCATGATTGGCGACGGTCCGGATCGCGGACCTGCCGAGGAACTTGCTCGCAAGCGTGGTGTGCACGCGGACGTCTTGTTTCTGGGCCAGCAGAACGAGGTACACGAAAAGCTTAGCCAGGCCGACCTGTTCCTTCTCCCCTCCCGCCTGGAATCTTTTGGACTCGCCGCTCTTGAAGCGATGGCTTGTGAAGTCCCGGTCATCGCCACTAACGTCGGCGGAGTTCCCGAAGTCGTCGAACATGGTGTCGACGGTTATCTCGTCGAAGTCGGTGACGTGGCCACCGCCGGAAAATATGCCATCGACCTGCTCTCCCGTGCCGACCGCGGCCGCGAAATGGGCCAGCGCGCCCGCATTAACGCCCGCAAAAAGTTCTGCGCCAACGACGTCATCCCCAAGTACGAAAGCTACTACCAGCAAGTCCTAGAGCAGCGCTCCATGGCCGTCCCTGTCCGCTAAACAGCTCGCAGAAGCATTCCAATTCTTGTCGTCGCCGCGAACTCCTCAGTAGGGGCGCAGCACCGCTGCGCCCCATGTCCGCACGATCACCCCGATTTGCACCCACCCGGTTTTGCCTCTCCTCCTCAATTCACCTGCCGTCGAACCGAAGTAATTTCGCAGCCCGCCGCCGCGCAACTTCGTTGTTTCGCCACCCAACGGTATCCGGCATTCAGCGCGTCCATCATTCGCGGCAGCCGAGACAACCACACCAGCGGCCGTGCCCACCAAATTTCCCCAGCCACCGCCACAACGGCGCTAGCTCCTCCATATTGCCGCCCGTCCGCCAGCAGAAATCGCAGCTCACGCAATAGTTCCTGCCGCGACAGCCCCAGCAATTCACCCACACGCGGATCTTGCAGCGGAGCCACGCCTAGCTTGCGCCGTTGTAGCAGCGGCGCTAACCAAGTCGCAATTCGTGTGCAAAAGCCGCAATCCGCATCGAAAAAGAGCCAGCCTCGCGCGTGACGTCCTTTGCCATCGGTGTACTCGCTCGCCAGAGAAATCATGTTCGCAACCTCTCTCACTGCTTCGCCGCCATCAGCCCGCTTTCTTTTTATCGCCGCCTAACAACGTGATTACTTTCCCGCGCAATTTCCCCACGCCCTTCAACGCGCCCACCGGCATGCGCAAAACCTCTTCGAACAAGCCGCTCATTGTGGTCAGAAATTCCAGCATGCTTTCCAGCCGCTCGCGCGTATACGCATCGTCGCCTTCGCCCGCTTTCACTTCCTGCACGCATTCGTTCAGCACGCGCAGCGTGGGATCGATTTCCCGCCGCTTGCGCTCTTCCGATACGGTGCGAAAAATCTCCCAAACGTCCTTCGCCGTCTCGAAATGATCGCGCCGGTCGCCTAGCAGGTGCACCACACGTACAATCCCCCATCCCTGCAATTCGCGGAGGCTGGTGCTCACATTCGAGCGCGCCACCGATAACGTGTTCGAAATCTCGTCCGCCGGCAGCGGCTTCGGCGACAGAAACAGCAGTGCGTGCACCTGCGCAACCGTTCGGTTTATCCCCCACTTCGTGCCCATCTCGCCCCAATGCAAAATGAACTTCTGCGCCACCGGAGTTAGCGGCCCCGATGCTGGCGTCCTCCCATGCTCTTCCATCGTGTTCCTCCCAGCTCTCGTCTATCTTTCTAGGCGCTCAGTCGCTGTATCGACTGTACACAATGTCTTTACGGTTATTTCGGTACATACAGAATATACTGCACATATGGGCCCCGAGTCAAGCGGCTAAGCTATCTAGCTGTCTGGGAATTGCGGATCGGAGAGAACACCTACTTGGCGGAAGATCCCAGCTAAAAAACACTAACCTCCGGGATCACCGGCACCAATTCCGGCACATCAATCCGTATCGACGTTCCCTGCCCCTCATTACTCTCAATGTCCAGATGGAAATCCGTTCCATACAACACCCGCAAACGCTCCCGCACGTTGCTCAATCCAATTCCCTCCACATACACGTGCGGCATGCGCTCTTCGGAAATCCCCACTCCGTTATCCGCAATCTCGATATGCAACCGGCTGTCACGGGCCACCGTGCGCAACAAAATCCGCCCGCCTTCCAGCTTCGGCGCCAATCCATGCTTCAAGCTGTTCTCAACAATCGGCTGCAGCAGCATGCTAGGAATGAACGTCTCCAGCGTGTCCGCCTCAATCTCCTTTACAATTTCCAGATTGTCTTTCCCGAACCGCGCCACCTCAATATCCAGATAATCGTCGATAAACGACAATTCCTCGCGCAACGGCACAAACGTTTCGTGCTTGCGCAGCAGCCGCCGCAAAATATTGCTGAGCTTCAGCACCACGCCGCGCGCCGTGTCGGGATCCAACCGAATCAGCGCCGTCACTGTATTCAGCGTGTTAAACAAAAAGTGCGGATTGATCTGGCTCGAGAGCGCATCCATTCTCGCCCGCAGCAATAATTGCTGGTGCCGCTCCAGATCGTTTTCAATCCTCGTGTTGTTCCAGATTTTCAGCGGCGCCGCCACCGACATCAGCGTGCCAATCACCACCAGGCACAGCCACCAATTCCAGTAAGGATCGATCGCAAACAACCATTTCGGTTTTGTCGCCTCAACCAGCGCCACGCGACTCAACTCCAGCCCCACGCAGGCCAGCAGCGGCAGCATTTCCCAAGACATTTCCGCGTCGTTCACCAGCCGCACGATGGCCTTGGGAATATTTAGAAAAGTGAACGGCCCGAAATTCCACAAATCTTCCTTGTCGGGAATGAGCTGCCGGATCAGTCCGCCGATCAAGCCCGCAGCCGAAGCAGCCGGCATTCCCAGCCACTCATGTCCAAGCAGCGCAGGTATTGTGATGATTGCTCCGCCGATGGGTCCGACAACGCGCCCGCCAAGCAAGCCCATCAGGAATGCTCCCTCCAACGACAGGTCCGCGAATCCATAGCCAGGCCGCAGCAAACGCAGCGTCACGCCAAGAATCAACGGCGGCGTCATAAACAGCATCAACTTCAATTTCTGATCCGCGTCGCGCTCCTCGGTGAACAGCACGCGCCGGAATGTGTTCCAGCGTGCCAGCAACGCCGCAATCGACGACGCCACGCCCACCTTCAGCAGCAGCGTGAACAGCAAATCCTGTACGCGTATTCCACTTTCCATCGGCGTGAACAATTCCGAGTTTACGCTAGCCAATCCTCATCTCAATGTAAAGTCATTGCGCCGGCGCGTCCCCACTACCTAACGACGTTACTGGCAGACCTACGCGTTCCGTTCTATCCCGACCCGGCGACTTTCCCCAAACTGTTATACTGGAGTGTTCCTATGCCTAAGAAATCGCCCACTACCGCGCCGAGAACCAAAACCAAAGACACGTTGGAAGCCGTGGCGCATGCCGATCTCCCCACACGCTACGGCCGCTTCACCATCATCGGCTTTCGCGGACTCGGCCCTCAGGACGAAGCTGTTGCGCTGGTCCGCGGCAACCTGAAAGGACGCACCGCGCCGCTCGTGCGCGTTCATTCTCAGTGTTTAACAGGTGATGTACTAGGTTCGCTGCGTTGCGATTGCCGTGCGCAATTGGAACTCTCTCTCGAACAAATCGGTCGCGCACCCTCCGGCGTCCTGCTCTATCTACCGCAAGAAGGCCGCGGCATTGGCCTCATGAATAAGTTGCGCGCGTATCAACTACAAGATGGCGGCATGGACACCGTCGAAGCCAACATCTCGCTAGGCTTTGCCGCAGACGCTCGCGATTACGACTTCCCCGCAAAAATACTCAAGAAGCTCGGCGCCAAACGTATCCGCCTGCTCTCCAACAATCCGGAAAAAGTTCGCCAACTGGAATCCGCCGGCATTCGCGTAGTGGAACGCGTCCCGTGCGAACCGCGCATCTCCAAATCCGCCCGCGCCTACCTGCAAACGAAAAAGCGCAAGATGGGTCACCTGCTAGCCAGCGTGTAGCGGTCTCTCCGTGCCCTCTGTGTTCCGACCTCGGCGCCCTCTGTGTTAAATCTTTTGCATCTGACCTTAAACTCTCAACTTCCGATCCCGCACTACACCGAAGGCACGCGCGGCTTAGCTCGCAGCGCAAAGCGCAGATGTCCCGCCGCCTGCTCATTTTCCGCTCGAATCACTAAAGCCGCCTCGCTCCCCGTTATCTTCGGCATCTCAAACTCAATCTGCACCTCGCCGGCTTCACTCACGTCCCCGCCATGAACGTGCGCGTAAGCGCCGCCTTCCACTTCCACACTCACGTGCGCGTGCTTCACCGCCGCGCCATCCTCTTTGACCGCAACCCGCAACGAAGCATGCTTCCCGCTGAGCCACGCCTTCGGATTCAACAACTCCACCGATAACTTGCGCGGCTCGGGTTCAGGCGCCGTTGCCATCTGTGCCGCCACGCTCGCACCCGCAGGTTTCGCCGTCTCCGGCACCGTAAGCTGCAGTTTCCCGTTCTGCATCTCTTCCAGCACCACCCGATGCTGCTCATCCAGCCGCAACTTCAACGCTCGCCTCCGGTCGTCATCCAGCGGCATCAGGTCGTAGTAGTTGTTTGTCCGCCGGTGCAGCACCCGTCCTCGGTAATAAACTGTAGTGTCGATCAGCGCGTGACCCTCGCCACGGTCTTCCGTCTGCACGTGAAACGTCCATTCCCCCACTTTTATGTTGGTGTTGTGTCCGAAGATCATCGTCCGCTTCCGCTTTTCATCCGCCGCCACACACAGTCAACTTTTTTCGTCGCGCGATCGCATTAATACGATTCGCAACCGATTTGACCGCACCGCGCTCACTCGCTATTATACTTCGTTGACCATGACCCCAACCGGCGTAGATGCTTACGTTCCTCTACTCATACACCTGCTGATTGCCGGCGTACTGGCTGGCGCGTTGATCCTGGTTTCTACGTTCATCGGCTGGCGTCGCCCTAACAAGGCGAAACAGCAGCCCTACGAATGCGGCGTCACACCCACCGGCGATGCCCGCGAACCTTTCTCGGTAAAGTTCTACCTGGTCGCGATGGTCTTCATCTTGTTCGACGTCGAAGCCATCTTTCTTTACCCTTGGGCTTACATTTTCAAGGACTTGGCTCGCAACCCAAATACGCGCGTGTTTGGCTTCATCGAAATGATGTTCTATGTGGCCATTCTGTTGGTCGGTTACATCTATCTCTGGAAAAAGGGCGCTCTCGACTGGCATAAATCCCAGAAGTAAGACCAGCGCAACCTTTTGAGGATCACAGTAACGTGACGCAGCTTGTCAGCTCTAACGCTAATGTTGTAGTCGAACAGCTTCGCTCCTGGCGGCCTTCCTCGGTTACACAGGTCGTTGAACATCGCGGCGCCACCACCGTCGTCGTTCCCAAAGATCAGCTTCGCGAAATTGCCCAGTTTTGCAAGGAAAGCCCCAAGCTGCAGTTCAATCTTTTGAGCGATGCCACCTGCGTCGACCGTTTCCCGATCGAGCCACGCTTCGAATTGAATTACCAGCTCGTATCCATCCCCTTGCGCCAACGCATTTGCCTGCGCACTGCTGTCAGCGGTCAGCAGCCCATCATCGATTCCCTTGAGCCCGTGTGGCCCGGTGCGAATTGGCTCGAGCGCGAAATCTTTGACCTTTTTGGCGTTCGTTTCGAGGGCCACACTGATTTACGGCGCATCCTGCTGCCCGATGAATTCAAAGGCGCTCCCTTGCGCCGCGATTTTCCGGTAGAGGGAGAACGCTAGTCCGCCTGCGGACGCGAAACCATGACCACAGTTGAAACAGCGATTGGCGCAACTAAAACCATGGTCCTTAATATGGGACCGCAGCACCCTTCCACCCACGGTGTGCTTCGCGTGCTGCTGGAACTCGACGGCGAAAATGTCGTTACCGCGGTTCCTGACCTCGGTTATCTCCACACCGGCATCGAAAAGAGCTGCGAAGACAAAACCTATTCGCAGGCCATCACACTCACTGATCGCATCGACTACCTGAATCCGCTCGGCAACAATCTGGCCTACTGCCTCGCCGTCGAGAAACTGCTCGACCTGCCGGTTCCTAAGCGCGCGCAATACATTCGTGTGATGATGGTCGAGCTCCAGCGTATCTCTTCGCATCTCGTCTGGCTCGGCACACACGCTCTCGATATGGGCGCAATGTCCGTGATGCTGTACGCCTTCCGCGAGCGCGAAGAAATCCTCAAGATTTTCGAACGTTTCGCCGGTCAGCGCATGATGACCAGCTACATCCGCATCGGCGGGGTTGCACTCGAACCACCTACTGGCTGGCGCGAAATGGTGAAGAAGTTCATCGACGCCATGCCCGCGAAAATCGATGAATACGAAGCTTTGCTTACCGAAAACCGCATCTGGAAGGGCCGCCTCGAAGGTGTCGGCTACCTCCCCGCCGAGCAATTGATTGCCCTGAGCACCACCGGACCGGGCCTGCGTGCCGCTGGTGTGAACTTCGACAATCGCAAAATGTTCCCCTACTCCTCATACGAAGAATTCGATTTCGATGTGCCGACGCGAACGGAGTCCGATTGTTTCGCGCGCTATCTCGTGCGTGTCGCCGAAATGCGCGAAAGCGTCAAAATCGTCCGCCAGGCCATGGACAAAATTACCGATCATGGTGTCTTCAAGGCCGAAGCGCCCGGCATTATTCCTCCGCAGCGCGAAAAGATGAAGACGGAGATGGAAGCGCTCATCTACCACTTCAAGATTTTCACCGAAGGCTTTTCGCCACCGCCAGGCGAAGCTTATGCCGCTGTCGAGTCGCCGCGCGGAGAACTTGGCTGCTTCGTCGCCAGCGATGGCTCACCCAAGCCCTTGCGCGTTCATTTTCGCGGTCCATCTTTCGTGAATTTGCAGGCGCTGCCTTTCATGGTCAAAGGCCAATTGATTGCCGATGTCGTCGCCAGCATCGGCACCATCGACATTGTTCTCGGAGAAGTGGACAGGTAACGACTCATGGAACTCTCGCCAAATCTCACGGCTCGTTTCGAAAAGCTGCAGAACGCTTACCCGGTGAAGCGCAGCGCGCTCATTCCCATGTTGATGTACGCGCAAGATGAATTCGGCTACATCAGTGACGAGCTGATCGCCGAAATCGCCAAGCGCCTCGATCTCAATACCGTTCAGGTCGAAGAAACTCTCGAGTATTACTCCATGCTTCGCCGCAAGCCTATGGGCAAGCATCACGTTCAGGTTTGCACCAACGTTGCCTGCATGCTGCGCGGCGGCTACGAATTGCTCGATCACGCCAAGAAGCGCCTGGAAATCGGCAACAAGCAAACTACCGCCGACGGCGTCTTTTCTCTGGAAGAAGTCGAATGCATGGGCGCGTGTACCGGCGCTCCGGCCATTCAAGTCAATTACGATTTCTACGAGAATCTCACTCCCCTCCGCTTCGATCGCCTCATCGAAGAACTCGATAAGGGCAAGTCTCCCGAACCGGTAGGCGTCATTACCGGAGCCCTGCACGAACGCAATCCGCTCGAGACTCCGCTGATCAGCAAGCGCTGGGGCATTCCAGAGTCCTACAAGATCGACGTCTCTCTTCAAAACGGCGGCTATCAGGCGCTAGAAAAAGCCCTGAAGCAAATGACGCCCGAGTCCATCATCGACGAGGTCAAGAAATCCAGCTTGCGCGGGCGTGGCGGCGCGGGTTTTCCCACCGGCATGAAGTGGTCTTTCGTGCCCAAGGATTCGCCCAAACCGAAATACGTCATTTGCAACGCCGACGAATCCGAACCCGGCACCTGCAAAGATCGCCCACTGATGGAAATGGATCCGCACCAGTTGATCGAAGGGATCATCATCGCGGGCCGCGCCATCAATGCGCACAACGGCTTCATCTATATCCGCGGCGAATATCGCTACGTTCTCGACATCGTGGAAAAGGCCATCGAAGAAGCCTATTCACGCGGCTACCTGGGCAAAAATATTCTCGGCTCCGGTTTCGATTTCGACTTGCTCATTCACACCGGCGCCGGCGCCTACGAGTGCGGTGAAGAATCCGCGTTGATGGAGTCGCTCGAAGGCAAGCGCGGATATCCGCGCATCAAGCCTCCATTCCCCGCCGTCGTTGGACTGTACGGCTGCCCCACGATCATCAACAACGTTGAAACTCTCAGCGCCGTTCCTTCCATCATTCTCGAAGGCGGCGAAGCCTACGCCAATCGCGGCACTCCGAAAAATGGCGGCACGCGCCTGCTTTGCGTCGCTGGCCACGTGAACAAGCCCGGCATCTACGAAATCCCGCTCGGCATGAACATGAAGAAGTTCATCGACGAAGTTGCCGGCGGCATTCCCAATGGACGCAAACTCAAAGCAGTAATTCCCGGCGGCAGTTCCTGTCCGTTGCTCACCGCGTCCGAAATCGATATCGCCATGGACTACGACACCGTCGCCAAGGCCGGCTCGATGCTCGGTTCCGGCGGCATGGTGGTCATCGACGACGAAACCTGCATGGTCGACATGGCACGCCGCATCATGCAGTTCTATGCGCACGAATCTTGCGGCTGGTGCATTCCCTGCCGCGAAGGCACCACTTGGCTCCGCAAAATGCTGGAGCGCTTCCACGCCGGATTCGGCCGTCCGGAAGATATCGATATGGTTGGCGATCTCGCCAAAAACATGCTGGGCCGCACCTTCTGCCCGCTTGGCGATGCCGCCGCGATGCCCACTATCAGCATCGTCGGCAAATTCCGCAAAGAGTTCGAAGATCATTTGCAGGGACACTGTGCATACAAATCCGCCGAAGCGCTTGTCGGTTCGCGGTAGGGATCCATGGCAGATACAAAGCTCGTTCATCTGAAAATCGACGACCGCGACGTGGAAGTGCCTGCAGGCACGCTGGTCATCGAAGCAACTCGCCTTCTCGGCATCGAAGTTCCGTCGTTTTGCTACTACCCCGGCCTCTCACTGCAGGCTGCGTGCCGCATGTGCCTGGTCGAAGTAGAGAAAGCGCCCAAGTTGCAGACCGCCTGCACCCAGGTTGTCGGCGAAGGCATGGTCGTGCGCACCAACACCGAACAGGTCCGCAACGCGCGCAAGTACATGCTCGAATTCCTGCTCACCAATCACCCGCTGGACTGCCCTGTCTGCGATAAGGGTGGCGAGTGCGAACTGCAAGACATGGTCTTCCGCTACGGCGCCGATACCAGCCGCTTCGTCGAAGAAAAAATTCATCGTCCCGAAGAAAAGTGGTCCGACCTCGTCTATTACGACGCGCCTCGCTGTATTCTTTGCTTCCGCTGCGTGCGCGTTTGCGATGAAGGTATGGACGTGAAGGCTCTCGGCGTCGGCATGCGCGGCGCCAATTCCATCATCATTCCGAATCGCGGCGATCATCTCGATTGCGAAGAATGCGGCATGTGCATCGACATCTGCCCGGTAGGCGCCCTAACCAGCGGCACCTATCGCTACAAGACGCGTCCCTGGGAAATGCAGTACGTCTCCACCATCTGTACCCACTGCTCCAACGGCTGCAAGACCACGCTCAGCGTGCGCAATCACGAAATTCTTCGCGCCAACAATCGCGACCTCTCCGGCATCAACGAAGAATTCCTCTGCGTCAAAGGCCGCTTCGGCTTCGATTTCACCACGCATCCGGAACGTATCAAGCAGCCTCTGATGCGCAGGGGCGACAAGCTCTATCCCGTTTCGTGGGAAGAAGCCGCGTTGGCCGCTGCCACACAATTGCAGCAGATTCACGCCGCCAACGGCCCAGACTCTGTCGGCTTCATCGGTTCGAATCGCACCTCCAACGAAGAGAATTACCTCTTCCAGCGCCTCGCCCGAGCCACTTTCGGCACCAACAACATCGATCATCACCGCACCGCCGATTACACCGGCCTGGTGACAGCGCTTGGCGATCACGCCGCCGATTCTTCCCTCACCATGGAGCAGTTGTATCAGTCCAAGGCCGTCCTGCTCATCGGCAACGATCCCACGCAGCAGAATCCCCTCGTCGGCTGGCAAATTCGTTCCGGCATTCGCCACCACGGCACCAAGCTTTTCATCATCAATTCGCAGCAGATCAAGCTGCAACGCAAGGCCACGCAATTCATCCAGGTTGGCGAAGGCCAGGAAGCCGCCGCGGTACGTTGGCTCGCCGCCGGCGAAGGGTCGCTCTCGCAAGAAACGACGCAACAACTCGAAAGGCTCTCCACAGGTCTGCAGGCGGAAGGCGAAGTCGCCATCGTTTTTGGCGCCGAAATTTCCGGCGCTGCCATTGCCAGCCTTGTCGCGTTCGCTGGAAAGCTTCAAGGCAAAGTTCGCTACATGGCACTCGGCGATTATTCGAACTCGCGCGGCGCTGCAGACATGGGCGTTCTGCCGGATCGCCTCGCTGGCTACGCCTACCTCGATAACAAAAGCGTCTCGCAAATATTCGCCAAGCACTGGGGAGCGGAACTCTCCTCAAAACCCGGCCTGACCGCTCCGCAAATGATCGACGCGGCGCAGTCCGGCAAGGTCAAAGCTCTTTACGTGATGGGCGCGAATCCGCTGAAGCGTTTCGGCAAAGGCAATGCCACTCGCGGCAAGTTGCAGCTACTCGTCGTTCACGAAATGTTTCTCACGGAAACCGCGCTGCAGGCTGACATCGTTTTCCCGGCTGCTTCCGCTTACGAAAAAGATGGCAGCGTTACCAATACCTCTGGCGAAATCCAGTTGCTGCACAAAGGCGCCGAAATCATGGGCCCGCGCACTGACTTCGATCTCCTGCGCATCCTCTCGCACCAACTCGAGAAGCTTGGCCTGGGCAAAGCGTTCCACTACAAGCATCCCGGGGTGGTCCTCGACGAAATTCGCAGGTTGGTTCCCGGCTACAACGTGCCTCCCGCTGGCCTTCTCACCGGTGGCGCCGAACCCACGCGCATCCCCTTCTCGAAGAATGGCCACGCGCCTTACGACGTTCCCGTGCAGTTGGTACGCTCCGCCAACGACAATCTCTTCACCAGCGGCACTCTGGGCCGCTTCTGCACCATGATGCAATCCTTGCCGGAAGCTGAGGAGGTCGAGGCGAAATCGTGAACGACTTCCTGGTCAAGTACGC
>DASXLU010000473.1:0-7224 GCA_036496065.1 Candidatus Acidiferrum sp. | reverse complement strand
ACCTATTCCGAAATCTATCCAACCAAGAGCGAAGACATCGAGGGGATGCGTGCATTCTTTCGGGAGTTTTCGTTTCCGGGTGGGATCGGAAGTCATTGCACTCCGGAAACCCCCGGCTCCATTCATGAGGGCGGCGAATTGGGTTATAGCCTTTCACACGCCTTCGGCGCTGCTTTTGACAATCCAGATTTATTGGTGGCAGTGGTGGTTGGTGACGGTGAGGCCGAGACGGGCGCTCTGGCCACGTCGTGGCACTCGAACAAGTTCCTGAACCCGATTCGCGATGGAGCCGTTCTGCCCATCCTCAATCTCAACGGGTACAAGATCAACAACCCCACAATCCTTGCGCGCATATCCCATGAGGAATTGGAACATTTGTTCAAGGGTTACGGGTGGACACCTCACTTCGTGGAAGGCGAGAACGTCGAGTTCATGCATCAGGAAATGGCGGGAACGGTTGAAGAATGCATTTTGGAAATTCGACGTATTCAGCAGGAGGCCCGCTCGAACGGACGAGCCACCCGCGCGCGTTGGCCCATGATCGTGTTGCGCAGCCCGAAAGGGTGGACCGGTCCCAAGGAAGTAGATGGACGCAAAATCGAAGGTTCCTGGCGTTCCCACCAGGTGCCGTTTGCCGGTGCACGCGAGAATCCAGCGCATTTGAAAGTGCTGGAAGATTGGTTGCGAAGCTATCGTCCGGAAGATTTGTTCGACGAAAGCGGGCAACTCGTCCCCGAGCAGAAAGCGCTTTCTCCTGTAGGTTCACGCCGGATGAGCGCCAACCCGCATGCGAATGGCGGCTTGCTGCGGAAGGCATTGCGTATGCCCGACTTCCGGGACTATGCGATCCAGGTAGAGAAGCCAGGAAAGACCACAGCTGAGAATACGCGCCCTCTCGGACAATTTCTGCGCGACATCGTCCGCAAGAACTCGAAAAACTTTCGCGTGTTCGGCCCGGACGAGAACACATCAAACCGGCTCGACGCCATCTACGAAGTAAGCAAAAAACTCTGGCTGGCAGACTATCTGCCGGAAGACGCCGATGGCGGCGAACTGTCCCCGGATGGGCGAGTCCTGGAAATGCTCTCCGAGCATACCTTGGAGGGTTGGCTTGAAGGCTATCTGCTCACGGGCCGGCATGCCTTTTTTTCCACCTACGAAGCGTTCGTCCACGTGATTGATTCCATGTTCAACATGCATGCAAAGTGGCTGGTGATGTGTAAGGAGCTGGCATGGCGTGCCCCTGTTTCATCGCTCAACTTGCTGATCACTTCCACCGTATGGCGCCAGGACCACAACGGTTTCACGCATCAGGATCCGGGCTTCCTTGATTTGGTGGTTAATAAGAGCCCGGACGTTTGCCGGATTTACCTGCCACCGGATGCAAATACTCTGCTGAGCGTAGCCAACCATTGTCTCCAGAGTACGGGCTACGTCAACGTGATTGTGTCGGATAAACAGAAACACCTGCAATACATGACTATGGATGAGGCGATCGGGCACTGCACCAAGGGGATTGGCATCTGGCGAAGAGCGAGCAATGACGAAGGAGTGGAACCAGACGTTGTAGTAGCTTCCGCCGGCGATATTCCCACCAAAGAGGCGTTAGCGGCAGTGGTGCTGTTGCGTGAGTACTTTCCGAATCTCAAGATTCGCTTCGTGAACGTGGTTGATCTGTACAGACTTGTGCCCTCCACCGAACACCCTCACGGGCTTACGGACAGGGACTTCGATAGCCTGTTCACGAAAGACAGACCGATTATCTTCAACTTCCACGGCTATCCCTCATTGATTCACCGCTTGACGTACCGGCGGACCAACCACGCGAACATGCACGTTCGTGGTTACAAGGAAAAGGGGAACATCAACACTCCACTGGATTTGGCCATTCAAAATCAGATCGATCGCTTCAGCATCGCGATGGATGTCATTGACCGCGTGCCCACATTGCAAGTAGTAGGTGCCCATGCAAAAGAAGCGATGCGCAACATGCAGAACGAATGCCAGACCTATGCCTACGAGCACGGCATCGATAAACCCGAGTTTGATCAGTGGGCATGGCCGGACTGATAGTTTGGCGGCTCACGCCGCCACTAGACGGTCGGTAGCTTGACGCGGCGAATGAGCACCTTGGGCGGTTACACGCCTGTGGATAGCGCTCATCATGCGACACGCCAGCATGACGACGCAACTTACAACGGAAAGATGAATCGGACAAGAAAAAGGAAACAATGATGAGCACTCGAAGCGTGAGCAGTCCCGAGATCCTGGCTACGACAAAACCAGCAAGCGTCGTCCCCATCCCAAAAGGACGACCCGACATTGCAAAGTTGCTGCAGCAGTATGGTTGTGGTCCGATTCAGTTTTCCGGGACAGACAACGCGTTATATGAGCGCCACCTCATTTTCGACAACGTTGTTGATGTTGCTGCCGCCGATGCTCGGGTGCGCTTTGAAGCCGTCGCGCATGCTGTTCGAGATGTCCTCTCGCAGCGCTGGGTGTGTACTGAGAAGACATACGAGCGCGAGAATCCAAAGCGTGTCTACTATCTGTCCATGGAATTTCTGGTTGGTCGGTCGCTCAGCAACAACATCACGAACCTGTTGCTGGATCCGGTCGTTAAGGATGCCGTTCAACAAAGAAATCTGGATTGGCTCGACCTGCTCGAGCAGGAGCCCGACGCTGGTCTGGGAAATGGCGGATTGGGACGTTTGGCAGCGTGCTTCCTCGATTCCATGGCGACGCTGCAACTCCCGGCGATGGGATATGGCCTGCGCTATGAATATGGCATTTTCAAACAATCGATACAGGACGGATGGCAGTTGGAGAAACCCGACAATTGGCTGCGCCGCCACGATCCCTGGGAGGTCCTCCGCCTGCAAGACGGAGTAGAGGTCAAGCTGAACTGCTCGTTCGAGCTCCACGGTGGAAGCTTGCGGGCTATCCCCGGTCGTCCGTCAAGTCTGATCGGAATTCCATTTGACCGTCCGGTTGTGGGCTATGGCGGAAAGACCATCAACACATTACGGCTCTGGGCCGCAGCCGCGCCCGATTACTTTGATTTTCAGGACTTCAGCAGCGGTGATTTTATCGCGGCGCTTGCAGAGAGTCTTGCCGCGGAATCCACAACTCGTGTGCTTTATCCGGACGATTCAACCAGCATGGGGCAAGCACTGCGGTTCGCGCAGGAATATTTCCTGGTTGCCTCTTCGCTGGCGGATCTGCTGCGGCGCTTCCAGAGGAACGATGAAGATTGGAGCGCGCTTCCGGAAAAGGTGGCGATCCAACTGAATGACACTCATCCGGCGCTGGCAGTCCCCGAGCTGGTGCGGATCCTGCTTGACGACGCACACCTTGAGTGGGAGCAGGCTTGGGACATCACCCAAAGGACTCTCGCATATACGAACCACACCTTATTGCCGGAAGCGCTCGAGAAATGGCCTCTGGCGTATTTTGAGATCATGCTACCCCGTCATTTGGAGATCATCTTTGAAATCGATCGACGCTTGAAGGATGACGTTCGAAGTCGTTTTCCCGGGGACGAAAGGCGAATCTCACACACAAGCCTGATCGAGAATGGCAGCCAAGATAAAGTTCGAATGGCAAATCTTGCGATCGTTGGCTCCCATAGCACGAACGGAGTGGCCGCCATACACTCTCAACTGCTGCGGGCGACGACGGTGAAAGACCTGGCCGAGATGTTCCCCGAGCGCTTCAACAACAAGACCAACGGGGTCACGCCCAGGCGCTGGTTGCTGCTTTCGAATCCCGCGCTTGCTCGCACGATCACGGACGCCATCGGCGACGCATGGATCACCGATCTCAGCGAATTGAGAAAGCTGAAACCGCTTGCCGACGATAGGGGATTCCGCGATGTCTTCCTGGAAGCGAAACATCAGGCCAAACTAAATTTTTCCAATTGGCTCAACTCTACAGCCGGTTTCGCGATCGATCCGAACACGATCTTTGACAGCCAGGTCAAGCGCATTCACGAGTACAAGAGGCAATTGCTCAATGCGTTGCGAATCGTTGTCTTGTACAACCGCCTTCGCATAAATCCGGACACCGAGATGCCGCCGCGGACATTCTTTTTTGCCGGCAAAGCCGCGCCTGCTTATCATCTGGCCAAGTTGATCATTAAGTTCATTAACAACCTGGCAGGGACAATCGATGGCGACCCAGTCGTTCGTGGCCGGCTCAAAGTTTTATTCCTGCCCGACTACAGCGTTTCGTTGGCAGAACGCCTAATTCCCGCAACGGAAGTATCTGACCAGATTTCTACAGCTGGTTACGAGGCGAGCGGGACGAGCAATATGAAATTCATGATGAACGGAGCGCTGACCATCGGCACTCGCGATGGGGCGACGATCGAGATGGCGGAGGAAGCAGGCGAAGAAAACTTCTTCTTGTTCGGCCTCACCGCGCAACAGGTTGTCGAGAGTCGAGGTTGGTATAACCCGCAGTGGCACTACGATAACGAACCGGAGACGCGTGCAGCATTGGATCTGATCTTCTCGGACAACTTCAGCCGCTACGAACCCGGCATTTTCGCCCCACTCCGCGACGTATTGTTGACACAGGGTGATCACTACATGCACTTGGCCGATTTAAAGTCTTACCTGGAGTCGGACCAGCGGCTGCTTGGGTTGTATGGTGATCAGGATGCCTGGGCGCGCAAGGCCATCCTGAATGTGGCAAGCTCAGGTAAGTTTTCAAGCGACCGCACGATCGCCGAATATGCCAGGGATATCTGGAACGTGAAACCATGCCCAGTGTCATAGATCCGCCCGCGCGTGAGCGAACCATCAAGAGGGAGATCTCGACTGACGCGGGAGCAAGCGCACCACTCGGGGCAACTCCGTCTCAGGTTGGGGTCAATTTCAGTATTTTCTCGCGCCATGCTTCACGTGTAGAACTATTGCTCTTTGATCGTGAAGATGATGCCCAACCAGAAAGGGTTATTCCGTTCGATCCTTGCACCAACCGAACATATTTTTATTGGCACGTCTTTGTACCTGGTCTGAAGGTGGGTCAGATATATGCCTACCGAATCGGTGGGCCTTTCGATCCCGCAAACGGCCTGCGCTTCGACTCCAACAAGGTTCTTCTTGATCCGTACGCGAAGGGCGTGGCCGTGCCCAAGGCGTACAGTCGCGACGCCGCTGCCCGGACGGAAGATAACGCGGCGACTGCCATGAAGAGCCTTGTGATTGACCCAGCCGGATATGACTGGGAAGGGGACCTCCCGCTCCGCCGGCCATTCTCGCAAACCATCGTGTACGAAATGCACGTGCGAGGTTTCACACGCCATCCGAACTCTGGCGTCTCAGCGGAAAAGCGCGGCACCTACGCTGGTCTCATCGAAAAGATTCCTTATCTTCAGAAATTAGGTATCACCGCAGTCGAATTGCTGCCAGTGTTCCAATTCGACGCTCACGATTGCCCGGCCGGATTGGTGAATTACTGGGGGTATGCTCCAGTTTCATTTTTTGCGCCACACCAGGCGTACAGTTCTCAGCCTCACGGATCGGGTCCGGCGGATGAATTTCGGGATATGGTCAAGGCGTTGCATCGAGCCGGCATTGAAGTCATTCTCGATGTGGTTTTCAACCATACCGCGGAAGGAGCCGAATTCGGTCCTACGCTCAGCCTCAAGGGAGTGGACAATAGCACGTACTACATCTTGCAGCCTGATCGCTCGCGGTATGCCAACTTCAGTGGAACCGGCAATTCACTGAATGCCAATCATCCCATCGTTCGCAGAATGATCCTCGACAGTCTTCGTTACTGGGTCGGGGAAATGCACATAGATGGCTTCCGCTTCGATTTGGCTTCGATGCTCACGCGCGATTCCTCAGGCCATCCGCTTGCGGACCCACCCGTGCTCTGGGACATTGAGTCGGACCCGTGCCTCGCTGGCACGAAGATGATTGCCGAAGCGTGGGATGCTGCCGGTCTGTATCAGGTAGGCAGTTTTATCGGAGACAGCTGGAAAGAGTGGAATGGAAAGTTCCGAGATGATGTTCGCGGCTTCTTTCGCGGCGAATCTGGTTCCGTGCGCCGCGTGGCGGATCGAATCGTTGGCAGCCCCGAGATTTACGGACACGAAGAACGCGAAGCGGAACAGAGCGTGAACTTCGTCACCTGCCACGATGGTTTCACGCTGAATGACCTCGTCTCCTACAACCAAAAGTACAACGAGGCAAACGGAGAGGAAAGCCGCGATGGTGCCAACGATAACCGAAGCTGGAATTGTGGTGTGGAAGGCCCAAGCAATGATCCCATGATAGAGAGACTCCGGAATCGGCAGGTGAAGAATTTCCTGACCGTCACAATGCTCTCGCTGGGTACGCCCATGCTACTGATGGGCGACGAAGTCCGGCGATCTCAGAACGGCAACAATAATGCGTATTGTCACGACAGCGAAATTAGCTGGCTGAACTGGAATCTCGTCGACGAACATGCGGATCTGTTGCGGTTCACACGCTTGCTCATCAGCAGGCGTTTGTTGCGAGATTTGAGCGCAGAGCGGCAGCGCAAGTCATTAATCCGCTTGGTCCATGAGGCCAACAAAGCCTGGCACGGAGTCAAGCTAGATCAACCGGATTGGAGCGATCATTCGCACAGCCTGGCGCTGAGTGCGGAGATTCGACAGGAGGGCCTGCTCGTCTACCTCATTCTCAATGCCTACTGGGAGTCGCTTGGTTTCGAGCTTCCGCTACTGCAGAACGGAGCCAACAAGAAATGGCGCCGATGGATTGATACCTATCTGGATTCCCCTGAGGACATTGTCGAATGGAAGGCCGCTGCTGCGGTCGGGGGACATGTCTACACAGCCGGACCACGCTCTGTGGTGGTCCTATACATACGAGAAGAAAATCGCCTTTGATGCGTGTTCGGTGTGACTGGCCGAACTGCTCTTCGGGCAGACCGCGCTGTTCTACTACCGGAGCCCCGGCGATTTGGGAGTACGCCCCAACTGTTCCGGGGGAGTGCTGTCGATCTGTTCACGAGCCATTTCGGGGCCGATGCCACGTTTACGAAGCAGTTTAGCCGCAAAGCAATCCTGTTCTCCATCATGGCTCAATGCATTATGAAAGAACGCCCCGCTTCAGAAGATTGAAGCTGCGTGTGCGTTGGCTGGGCTCGAGACTCAGGATGGTTAACGTCGGCTTCTAATAGGGCGGTCCTGAACAGTGGCATTTTTACCTTGGGGGAAAGATA
>DASXLU010000472.1:0-4612 GCA_036496065.1 Candidatus Acidiferrum sp. | reverse complement strand
CTTCTTCATCTGGCTCACAATCGTGCGCATGTGCCGCACTGCTTCGACTACGTTGCCGGACCCCGCTTCACCTTTGGTGCGAATCATCGCCGCGCCTTCCGCGATGCGCCGAACCGCTTCGCCCAGGTTGCGCGCGCCACAAACGAACGGCACGCGATAGTCGTGCTTCCAGATGTGATTCTCTTCATCCGCGGGCGTCAGGACTTCGCTCTCATCAATGAAATCCACTTCCAGCGCCTGCAACACTTCGGCCTCGGCAAAATGTCCGATGCGGACTTTCGCCATCACCGGAATCGTGACAGTCTTCATGATTTCCCGGATTACTTTGATCGATGCCATGCGCGCCACTCCGCCCTCTTTGCGGATATCCGACGGCACGCGCTCCAGAGCCATTACCGCGCAGGCCCCGGCCTTTTCCGCGATTCGCGCTTGCTCTGCGGTAGTCACGTCCATGATGACCCCGCCCTTCAGCATTTCCGCGAGGCCCACTTTCACGCGCCATTCGTTCGAGCCCTTGGCTCCATTGCCGCTACCATTCGGTTTCTTCGCTTGCATAATGCTCTCCTCTCAAATATCCAAACTCAGCAAACTATTTTGCTTCAAATCGTTTCTGTGCCGCTCTTGGCGAGATGATTTTGGCCGATCACTACAAATCGACCTTTGCCCCGCGCCAGTAAATTCCCGGACACATCGCGTATTTCCGCAACGCGAAACCGGTTGCGTCCTTTTTCTTCTTCCTGCCAGCCTTCCACAACGACTTCCTGATCGACGGGCACCGGTTTCTTGTATTCAATACTCATCTCCGCCGTCACGGCTCGCTCTTCGGTCAGTTTCGATAATTTGCCCATCGCCTCGTCCAGCACCACGGCGATAATTCCGCCATGCGCGAAACCGCTTCCGCCACCATAATTCGCGCCTAAAGCAAATCTCCCACGAGTTCGCCGGTCTTCGAAATCGAGTTCGAACGGTAATTTCATGCCTGCGGGATTGGCACCACCGCATCCGAAGCAACGGTTCGAATTCTTCGGCTCGAGTTGGATGACTTTTTTCATCTTTCCAGATGTTCAGCCTATACCAACGCCACGTGAGCGCGCTCGGCCCGCCGCGTTCCCCGCTGACGCTTCCTCATCTCCACCCGCAGCAATTCCGCCAGAATCCCCACGCCACGTACAATCTGTTTTTCGTTTAAACTCGCGAAGCCCAGCCGCAGCGTATTTGGCAACGGAGCTTGCACATAGAAGTAGCGTCCAGGTGCAAAAAGCACGCCCCGTTCTTTCGAATGGATCATCAGTTCGCTGGCGTCAAATCCAGGAGGCAATTCCAGCCAGAGGCACATTCCGCCTTCCGGCCGCGTCCACCTCGCGCCCTCAGGCATTTGCTTACGCAACGCTTCATCCAACGTTTGCAGCCGGCTGGCGTAGACTTTGCGCATGCGCACGAGATGCTTCTGGAACAGCCCGCGCTTCAGGAATTCCGCCAGAGTCGCTTGCGCCAATTGGTCTGTGTGCAGGTCGGTCATCTGCTTTACGATCCGAAGCCGCTCGATTGCCGCCGCCGGCGCGACGATCCATCCCACGCGCAGTCCCGGGAACGCCACCTTCGCGAAACTATCGATATGAATCACCAAGTTCGAACGATCCAACTGCTTCAGCGAAGGAATGCGCTCGTCACGTGCATGCAGCCGCGCATAAATGTGGTCTTCCACTATGGGAACTCGATACTTGCTAGCCATTTCTAGCAATCGCCTCCGCGAAGCCAACGGCATCGATGTTCCCGTCGGATTCTGAAAGTCCGGCGTAAGAATAATCAACTTCACGCGATTCGCAGTCAGCGTAGCTTCCAACACGTCCAGGTCCAGCCCCAACGAAGTGCCGGGCTCTGCTTGCGTACGCACCGGCACGCCTAGGACTCTTGCGCGAACTCCCTGGAAGACCGCGGACGTCCCTGGATACGTCGGATTTTCTACAATCACCGTATCGCCGGAGCGCACAAACGCCTTGGCAATCAGGTCCAACGCCTGTTGGCAGCCATCGGTTATGAGTAACGTCTCGTCTTTCGCGGGAATTCCTTCGCTGCGCAACAACTCCAACATCGCTTCTTTCAGCGGCGCATAACCATCCGATGGGCCCAGATTCAGGATGTCTTGCCCTTCGCGCCGCAATGCGGCGTGTGCGCACGTTTGCAACTCTTCTATCGGGAAAAATTCCTCGGCGGGCCTCGCCATCACAAACGACAATGCGTTGACGGGCGCTTGCGCGGTCAATCGCGTCAAAACCTCTTCATTGCGCTCATCGGCAAACAGCAATTCCCAGCGCAGTCCCTCGTTTCCGTTCAGGCTGGGAGGCGCTGGCGGCGTAATCTTCAATCCGTTGCCATTACCGCGAATGAAGGTACCTCGGCCCACGTGTCCCTGGATCAATCCTTCGGATTCGAGTTCGGCGTAGGCATTCGCCACCGTCGTGCGGTGAACGCCCAGCATAATCGCTAGCTCGCGGCTGGCAGGAATGCGATCGCCGGGACGCAAATCACCGGCATGGACAAGCGAACGAAGTTGGTCCCGCAGTTGGATGTACAGCGGAACGTGGCTTTCCGGCTGAAGTTGCAATGGCAGCATTGTCTCTCACCCTGCATGTCATTTTAGCAGATATTGGACTGCCGCAAGAGCCAATATGTCTCGGACAACTAGCGCGCTGGAGTGACCGTCGGAGAGCCGTTGTTTTCTCCGGCTATCAGGTCGCGGATGCAAACTTGAGTCGGATCAACCGCATCGCATTGATATATCTGCTTCAATGGCAGGTCTTCTTCCTGCACCTCGTACGTGCCAGACTGCATATCTTCACTGTCCTCCGAAGACGCAGTTACCACCGGGCTTCCCTCTTTCACGCGCACGCGAAACGCCAACGTCGAAGGTTCGTAATTCGAATACACAAAGCAATGGTCGATGCACGCGCGCTCTGCTACATGCAGAAACATCGTTCGATAATCCGGCGGCACATCGATTGCCGCCAGTACCCGCGTCCCGAACGGCAATCCTTGCGTAAGCTTTTCAACCTTCGCCTCGAGACGATTGAGGTACGCCGTATCCTGATACGCAAAAACGAAAAAGATAATCGCCACAGCCCCGTAGCCCGCCATGTCCCATGCGCGCACCTGCAACGAAGCCAACCAGCACAACGCAAAAATGGCGCTAATCACCGTTAGCCGCGTAACCAACAATCCGATCCATCCTGCATTCGGGTCCGGGTGCAAATTCTCAGGCAGGAACGCTGTCACGCACAACGTGACGAAATACAGTTCCAGGGTGAGTCGCCGTTCCTTCCAATATTCCCTGTTGCGCCCGGACCGCACCACATCAACGAGAGCGCAAACCGCGACAAAGACCAACAGCACGCGCGTTAAGACGACAAAGCGACCGCCAAAGATGGCCAGTTGATCCGCTCCATTGCGCAGATAGAAACGCCAATCCAGCCAATCTGCCTGAAATCCCGGGTGGCGCAAAAAGAATACGCAAACACCCACCGCGATGGCGCATCCGCTCACCGGCAGCAGCAATTGCTTCCGGCCCTCTAGCTTCATCCAAAGTAGTCGATATGACGCCGTGCCGACAAACCACAGGAACCCCAGCGGATGCGCTAACTGGATAATGGGCGCAAGTAGCACCGCCCATACAAAACCTTTTTGACTGCCGGACCACATCAGCGATAGCGCAAAACTGGCAAGGCCAATCGACAGGTAATAGTTCATAAAGCCCATGTAAAAGACATATCCATAGGCCAACATCGCGATAAGCGGCGCGACCGTCCACGCCGATTTCTTCACCACAGTGCTGACAAACGCAAACACACCCCAAAAGAACACCAGCACGCAAATAGACACAGCAAACTTCTCAGCGATCCCCCAGCCGAATATTTTTCCGAGGTGAAACAGCATCAAATCGAACAGCACATTCCTCCATTGCGTCACAACATAAATGCCTGGTGCCCTGCCCTGTTCCACCAATTGCACCAGCCACGCGTTGTACACGTGGCTTCCCAGATCGCCAGACTCAATGTGCCGCTGCCAGAAACAAGGAACGACCACGAGCAGGCTGACCATCGCCGCGATGCTCGCGCGTTTTGGCAGTCCTACAGGAGAATTATCTTTATCGGTTGTCATCAATAGGAAATGTGCAGCAAGCCCGCAGTCCTCCTGCTATCACGCGGCGAGCCGTTCATTCTATCTTAGCCGCAAGCACGCACTCGCGAGATTCGAATACACCTGGAATTACAGGTGAACGCGACACTGCGCCAATATATGTGAGGAAAATCGATCGGAGCCAGATTATTTCGAAACTTGTGCGTCGCCCAGCTTCTTCAACCGGTCGCGCAACCTTCTCTGCAATGGCGATGGCGTGTTGGGATTGAACGCCACCAGGTACCACAACGGTTGCGTCTTGTCCTTGCTCAGATACGTCAGCGTCGCCGCGTCCGAGTTCGGATGCCGCGCAACATTCTCGCGAATCGCTCCGTATGGGTGATGCGCCAGCTTGTTCAACGTTTTCGCGTTGGTCCGTGGATGCTCGCTGATCAAGCGCAGTAAATAGAAATCCTCATCCGGCGCTTGCTTGGTCAAT
>DASXLU010000471.1:0-3378 GCA_036496065.1 Candidatus Acidiferrum sp. | reverse complement strand
AAAGCCAGCGCATTGGCGGATGCTGGTCTCATGAGTGCTCCGGCGATGAGATTTTTGATTTCAGCACCCAACCGCTGCCGAGGCGGGAGTGTGCGGTCAAATCTGCTGTCGCCTCCACACCACATACCGGCCATTGGTGCAACCACGATCAAACCACCGGGTTCGACCCAAAGCTGCCGTTCCAGATCAAGGCCGTGAAGCAACATCTCAGAACGCTGGGAACCGAGGATTCTGCGGGCATCAAAAAAAGCGGAAGCTGGTAAAGTTAACCAGCTCCTACGGCGGGAGGTTCACATGATACACGTCAATCTGTTGCAAGATTACCTACAATGTGAAACGAAATCCTACCTGCACTTTCAGGGTCGGTCAGGTTCACCCGACGAATATTCGAGGCTAAATGCGCGGCTAGACGCCCGCCATCGTGCAAATGCGTTTCAATGGCTCGCGGCTCAATCGACGCCAGCAGGAGTTAGGCATTGCAACGGCTCTCGGCTGAAGAATTTGGCCACCGGCGATGCAATGATCCTGGACGCGGTGGGTGGAGCGGACGGGTTAGAGACCGATTTCCACGGCCTCCAGCGAGTGCCACGCGATTCACGACTCGGCCCATATAGCTATCGACCAATCCGCGTTTATAGGCATCTGCAACCTAGCTCAGCCGATCGTCTCTTGCTGGCGTTCGATGCACTGGTTCTTGCCCACCTGCAAGGATTATCACCAGACGATGGCATTCTCATTTGTGGTCCCACTTTCAGGCGGATCCGCATACCCCTTCAGACATATCGCGAATCCTTGGCTACCGTTCTGACGCGTCTGCGGCGTCAGATTGCCAGCGACAGCGAACCGCTACTTACGCTGAATCGGCATTGCGACTTGTGCGAGTTCAAACAATCTTGCCGAGTCAAGGCCGCGGCAGCGGATAACCTTACTCTGCTGAAAGGTATGACATCAAAGGAGATGGCGCGTCACAATTCCAAAGGCATCTTTACAGTCAATCAGCTTTCCTACACCTTTCGCGCTAGGCGACCGGCGAAGCGGCAGAGGCAGAGGTATCCCCACAGCTACCCTCTCCAGGCCCTCGCAATCCGCGAAAATAAGATCCATGTGCATGGCGAGCCAAGCCTTACGCTGTCACCGACGCAAGTGTATTTAGACATAGAGGGGCTCCCCGACCTCCGATTCTATTATCTTATCGGCGCTCTCGTCGTGACCGGCGAATCAGAGGAGTTCCACTCCTTCTGGGCGGACGATGAGAGCCAGCAGGCGACGATCTTCGCTCAGCTTGCGGAACTCTTAACCACCATCTCAGGCGCTAAGGTATTTCATTACGGAAATTATGACGTAAATGCAGTACGGCGAATGATTTCGCATGTGACGGTAACAGCCCAGAAGACGCTCAGAGAAGTTTTGGCTCAAGGCACCAACATCCTCTCCATCGTCAGCTCTCAGGTCTACTTTCCCACAACTTCCAACAGCCTGAAGGAAGTGGCGGCGTTTCTGGGGTTCCGCTGGAGCGAGGTCACGGCCTCCGGACTTCAGAGTGTAGTCTGGCGCGAGCAGTGGGAAGACACACGGGATGAAACGCTAAAGGCGAAACTACTGCGATATAACCAGGACGACTGCTTAGCGCTGCGTGCCGTGACCGACTTCATAGTGTCCATCACAGGACGTGAAATGCGCGGGTCGCCCGAGCGCTCACGGCCGGATGAAATCGTCCATACGGGTGAATTGCTGTCCACAATGAGCCGCAAACATAAATTCGGCAAGGCCCAGTTCTGCCTGCCGGATTTCGAATTCGTGAATAGGTGCGCCTATTTCGATTACCAGCGGGACAGGGCCTACCTTCGCACCAAGAAAGATCCAAGCATACCAAAGCCACGTCTTAAATCGAAGAGGTTACGTCGCGCCAAGATAAACAAACGCATTGAGCTTCGCTTAAAGCGGTGTCCGTTCTGTAACAGCAGACGAACATCCCAAGGGCAAGCCATCTCAACGCGTATTATCGATATGAAGTTCTTAGACAGCGGAGTGAAGAAGTGGGTCACAGCGTACTCGTCGTGGCTGTACCACTGCGACAAGTGCGGAAATACCTTCAGTCCGCCGGGGTATCCGCAGACTGCGACCCTATATGGCGATGGTCTGGTGAGCTGGACAATCTATCAGAACGTGGCACTCGGTCAGAATATGATGAAGGTCGAACGGTGCCTTCGCGAGGTGTTTAAGCTGAATATTCCACAACCCACTCTGCATCGGTTCAAGGCCAGGGTAGCAAAGCGCTACGAATCGACCAATGAAGCGATTTTCGCCGAGCTGCTTCAAGGCGCAAGCCTGAACGTCGATGAGACCGAAGCCCGTCTCCTTAAAGAAAAGGCGACTGTCTGGGTGTATGCAGGAATGAATGGAGCTTACTACGAGTGCCGAGAGTCCCGTAACGGCCAGTTCCTAACCGAGCGATTGAAAGATTTTGGCGGAGTGCTCGTAAGCGACTTCTTCACAGCCTACGATTCGATTGCATGTCCGCAACAAAAATGCCTGATCCATCTTATCCGAGACATGAATGAGGACGTGAAAACTAATCCTTTCGACACGGAGCTAAAGGGAATCGTAGAAGCGTTTGCATCGATCATGCGGCCTATAATTGAGACTGTGGATCGTTACGGATTGACGAAGAGCCGATTGCAGAAACACAAGACCGCCGCGATGGGGTTTATCGAAAAGGTCATAGCCAGACGCGTGTCGCGAGTGAGGCTGCAACGAAGTACCAGAATCGGATTGAGAAATATGGCCAGCGTCTGTTCACATTTTTGGAGTTTGATGGCGTACCGTGGAACAACAACAACGCCGAACATGCAATAAAGGCTTTTGCTCGGTACAGGCGGTTCGCCGACGGGCGATTTACAACGAAATCACTCAACGACTACCTCATGATCCTCGGTGTCTTTCAAACTTGCGAATATCGGGGTGGGAAGGTCTTGGAATTCTTGCGCTCGGGCAAAACCAGCTTCGCATTCCCGAGCATGGATGTCTCGTGAGAGCAGGAGAAGGGTGGTGCACGAACCCCGCGAGCGTTCAGGAGCAAATAGCCGATCGCCGGATCGCCGCTAGCTGCTGACGTACGGGTAAATCTGCGCCAGTTTCAGCGCCTTGGCGCAGAGGCATCAACGGCAGTAGCGATCGGGAACGCCCGCTTTCCACCCTTCTCGGTCACTCAGCATTCGCGCTGGGAATGGCTCTTCCTGCCCCATTCCGGTCGTTGCTCGGCGGCAACCCAGAGGTCTCCGGTAGGTGGAAACCTGTCGTTCAGTTCGGCCCATCCGAACGGCAACCGTGTGCCAAGAGCAGATATCGGCACCAATTTTCTGTCGGCCTCCACTGGTC
>DASXLU010000470.1:0-8904 GCA_036496065.1 Candidatus Acidiferrum sp. | reverse complement strand
GCCAACTTGCGCGTCACGCTCGACGAACGCGAAGGCTTCAGTCCGGGCTATAAGTTCAATGATTGGGAAATGCGCGGCGTGCCCGTGCGCGTGGAACTCGGCCCTAAAGATGTCGCCAAGCAGGCCGCCATGCTCGCCCGGCGCGATCGGCCCGGCCGGGAAGGCAAGGTCAGCGCCTCCTTGGCAGACCTTCCCGCCACGATCGAAAAGCTGCTGCTAGACATCCATCAGTCCATGTTCGACAAGGCTTTGGCATTCCGGCGAGCCAATACCCACGCTACCAAGACCTACGACGAGTTCAAGAAAGCGGTCGAGACCGGCTTCGCCTTTGCCCCGTGGTGTGGCAGCGCCGATTGCGAAGCCACCATCAAGGAAGAAACCCGAGCCACCATGCGCTGCATCCCACTTGATGCGGAGGCAGTGCTTGGGAACAACGAATCGGCTGGCGCGAGCAATACGTGCATCCATTGCGGCAAAACCGCAACGCATCGAGCCATTTTCGCGCGCGCCTATTAAGCCTGTCCTTTCCCCTTGGCAAAACCTGACCTTGAGGGCGGTTACCCCTGAGAACCAGGGCAATCCGCGTGCCTCGACACGGCCATTGCCGGGTGGTAGCGTAAAACATTAGCGAATGGATATTGGCTGCCCAGGCAGATCTGGGCTGGCCCTTGGAGATTGTTTCGTGAGATCGCGAAATTATACGTCCAGCCGCTCGCAACGCGGCGAAGGTAAACTCAAAGCCATTGTGTACACATCCGTGCTGGTAGCGGCCGTCTATGCCGCTTTCAAAATCGTGCCGGTTTACGTTGCCGAATATCAACTCAAAGACAAAATGTCTGAACAGGCGCGGTTCGCAGTAGTCAACCGCTATTCGGAAGAGAAGGTTCGCGACATCATCTATCAGACGATTCAGGACCTGGACATACCCGCCAAGCGCGAAGACATCAAGCTGACCAATACCCATGCAGGAATGGCCATCAGCGTCTCTTACACCGTCCCGGTGGACCTGCTCGTATATAAAACGGACTTAAATTTCTCGCCCTCCAGCGAGGGCGTTGACATCATGAAATGACGTTCCCTGCATCCCTGCGAACCAGTGCGAAAACGCTGTAAGCACCGCGGCTTTCTTCCAACGCATGAATGAGTCACAATGAGAGTGTCCGCCCTCGGGAGTCATTTTTTGCGCTTTCGCATTGAAAAAGGCTTTTGGACTTCGAAGATTGGCCTGGCCGTACTGGGCAGCCTCGCGCTTTGCTTCCTGATAGCCGCGAGCCTCTTTACCTTTTACTACATAAAGTATTCGCGAGAGATCGATGCGCGGCTCTCCGGGCATATTCTCCAGAACACCACACAGATTTTCTCGGCTCCCGAGCACATTTCTGTCGGTCAGGCGTGGGGTCTGGGCGACCTCACCATGTATTTGCAGCGCGCAGGTTATCGGCCGGGCGAAGATCCTGGCGCTTTGGGCGATTACAGTGTTTCAGGGAACACCGTCGACATTCGTCCATCGAAACTCTCCTACTTTGGCGGCGGAAACGCCCTGGCGGTACAGTTCAACGGCCATGTGATCCGCAGCATTCGAACTTTGGATGGCGGCCAGGACATGGGCACGGCCGAGATCGAGCCGGAGTTGATTACCAACCTGTTCGACAGCCTGCGCGAAAAGCGCCGGCCAGTGCGCTACGAAGACATTCCCCCCACTCTGGTGCAGGCCATTCTATCCGCGGAAGATAAGCGCTTCTTCGACCATCCGGGATTCGACTTCATTCGCATTTTTGGCGCCGCCTGGGCCGACATACGCCACAGTCAACATTTGCAGGGCGCCAGCACCATCACTATGCAGGTGGCGCGCACATTTTTCCTCTCCACGGACCGCACCTGGAAGCGCAAGTTGGCGGAAGCGATGCTTTCGTTCGAACTGGAGCAGCGTTTCACCAAGCAGCGCATTCTCGAGATGTACATGAACGAGGTGTACCTGGGGAACCGGGGCAGCTTCGGCATTCGCGGCTTTGCGGAGGCGAGCGTCGCCTATTTTGGAAAGGATTTGCGCGATTTGACCTTAGGCGAGTGCGCCTTTCTGGCCGGGCTGATTCGCGCGCCGAACTACTACTCGGTTTCTGACCGGCACCCGGAGCGGGCTGCTCAAGCGCGAGACCGCGTACTGACACAAATGGTAGAGAACAAGTACGCAACCGAGGCGGATGTGCAGGACGCAAAGCGCATTCCCCTGAAACTTGTGCGCACCTCCGTAGCCGGCAATGAAGCGCCCTATTTCGTCGACATGGTGAAAGACCACCTGCTGGAGAAGTATTCCGAGCAGGACCTGCTCAGCCAAAATTATCGTGTGTACTCGACACTGGATCCCAACCTCCAACGCGCCGCCGCGGCCGCCATCGACAGTGGCATGAAGAATGTCGATGCCATGCTGGAGAAGAAGTACGAGAAGATTCGCAAGGCTAAAGGAAAGAAAGTCGATACTCTCCAGCAAATTCCGCAGGTACAGGCTGCGCTCGTTGCGCTTGATCCGCGTACCGGCGAAATCAAGGCGCTCATCGGCGGCAGAGATTACGGGCAGAGCCAGTTAAATCATGCATTGGCGCATCGCCAGCCCGGCTCCGTCTTTAAGCCGTTCGTTTATGCATCGGCATTCAATAATGCCGTCGACGGTGCACAGCCCGTCGTTACTCCGGCCACAACTTTGGATGACGAGCCCACCGTATTCGAGTTCGACGGACAGGAATACACCCCGAACAATTACGGCGAGCGCTTCATGGGGAAAGTTACCGTGCGCCAGGCGCTCACGAATTCGTTGAACGTAGCGACTGTGAAGGTCGCTGAAATGGTGGGCTACGGCCGAGTCGTGCAGATTGCCCGGCAGATGGGACTTCCCCCAACGATCAGGCCAACACCGGCCGTGGCTCTCGGCGCGTATGAGATGACGCCGGTAGAAGTGGCGGGAGCTTATACCGCGTTTGCCACCATGGGTACGCGCGCGGAACCTTTCTTCGTGCAGAGTGTCGTCAGCGCCGGCGGCAACTCTCTCGAGAAAAACACTTCTTCCACGAAATTGGTTCTGGATCCCCGAGTCGCTTACCTGGTGGACAGTATTCTGAAAGACGTCATCAACAAGGGGACGGGCGCGCAGGTTCGCGCGAAGGGTTTCACACTCCCGGCAGCGGGCAAGACCGGTACGTCGCGCGACGGTTGGTTCGCGGGATTTACCAATAACCTCGTTTGCGTCATATGGATCGGATTCGACGACAACCACGACTTGGGTCTGCAAGGCGGTACTACGGCGGCGCCGATCTGGGCCGACTTCATGAAGCGTGCCACGACCACGGCCGGCTATCGCGACGTAAAGGACTTCGACAAGCCTACCGGCGTCGACACCTTTATGATCGACTCGGACACCTTGCAAGTGGCTACTCCAAGCTGCCCGACAACCCGCGAAGAGGTGTACATCGCCGGTTCGGGCCCCACCCAATACTGCGAACTGCATGGCGGACATGGACCTGCCGGCGCAGTCGGCGGGTTCCTCTCGCACATTTTTGGAGGTGGCGGAGGACCGCCAAAGCCCCTTCCGGAAGGCGAAACGAACGGTGCCACGGGCCAAGGCGACCAGCAGGCCGGGCGTACCCTGAACCCCGATGGTACCCAGGGTGACTCTGTAAACCAGCCCGAAAAGAAAAAAGGGCCCTTGCAGAAGATTTTTGGTATCTTTGGAGGCAAGAAGAAGAAGGAACCCGACAAACCTGTTCGGGACAAAGGAGACTCGCCATGAGTAAGCACCATTTGGCGATTCCGTGTGGCACGTTCCTCATATTTTGTATTTTGATTCCTGCCTTCGCTCAAGTTACTCCAGATACATCGCAACCGCCTCCCGTTTCGTCCGCTGTCTCTTCTGTTTCTTCCACTGCTCCCCAAACACCTTCGCTTTCTAGCGAGGAATTGGCGCGCCTCTATCTTGTGAAGAAGCAGTTTCGCGAAGCGGAGGAAATCTTTCATCAATTGACGTTGCAGCAGCCCAAGAACGCTGTCTATTGGAACGAACTGGGCATTACGTTTCACAGCCAGTCCGAACTCGTACCGGCGCTCAAGTGCTATCAGAAATCGTCGAAGCTCGACTCGCACTATGCGGATGCTCTCAACAACATGGGCACGATTTATTACGAGCGCAAGAAGTTCGGAAAAGCGATTCGTTCGTATCGCAAGGCCATCACGATTCGCGACGACTTCGCACCGTTCTATCTGAATCTCGGATATGCCTATTTCGGTCAGAAGCAATACGATGATTCCATCGTAGCCTTCCGCAAAGCGGTGCAGCTCGATCCCCAGGCATTTGAGCTCAACAGATCGCGCTCTGGGACGGTGATTCAGGACCGCTCCTTGAATACCGAGCGTGGCCGGTTTTACTTCATGCTGGCGAAATCGTTTGCTGAGGCGGGAGACGTTGACCGCTGCATCATTTACCTCAAAAAGGCGCGCGACGAAGGCTACAAGGACATGAATTCGATGAAGACCGATCCTTCCTTTGCCGCGGTGATGAAGATCCCCGAGGCCCAGGAAGTCCTGGCGCCAAAGGTGCTCGAGACCGCAGAGCAGTAGCTCTTACAAACTCCCTAGCCCGGGAAGCGAACCTTCTGGAGGATCGCCTGAAACCGCGGTTCGTCCTTGATCAGGCTGAATTGCTCTGTTTCTTTCGACAAGCAGGGAAGTCCCACGTCGCGCTCGTCGTACGCCTTCTCCACCCAACGCAAAGTCTGTGCCTTGTTGCCCAGGTGCGCGTAGATCGCCGCAAATTGCAGTGGCGAAACGTACCGGCTGCGGCTTTGGCCCTCGAGATACTCCAGATTTTTCTTGAGGGCAAATTGCATCGCAGGCGCATACCCGGATTTCTGGTAGACACCATTGAAGGCGGGTATCGCGTCGCTCTCACCTCGTAGCGAAAAAATCGTTCCCATTTCCGCAACCGCTTCCGTTTGGCGGCCTTCCTTTTCATAAAGACGTTGCAGCACGCAGTGCGCTTGTTCTGACGCTGGGTCTAATTGAATCGCGGCAATTAAATTAGCCTCAGCCTCTTTGTAGCGTCCTGCCATGAAAAGTAAATTACCAAAGGTAGCCAGTCGCTCCGCATTCAACGGATCCAGTTCCACGGCGCGGCTCATCTCCGTAAGCGCTTCTTCCGACTTTCCCTGAATCCCCAGAAAAATGCTGTTCCACTCGTGTACCATCGGATCGTTAGAGTTAAGCGCCAGCGCTTTTTCGATTTCGGCTTGCGCGCCTTTCCAGTCGTAATCAATGGTCAGCAAGGCATCCGCCATGAAAACGTGCGTCTCTGGTAGTTGTGGGTCGAGCTGAATCGCCTTTTGCGCTGCTTCTTTGGCCTTGGCATAAGCCAAATTCGGCGGAAGAAATCCCAGGTTCGCGCCGCGTTCATATACGTGCGCCAGCCCTGAATAGGGTTGCGCACAGTTGGCATCGTCTTTCGTGGCTTGTTCGAAATTAGCCAAAATAAGCCGCAATCCTTGCTCGGTGTGAATGCTGGTCTGTGCCAGCGCGCGCAAGCGTGAATCGTAAGCATCTTCGCTGAATTCGCGGTGCGCTGAGGAACTTGGCTCCCCGAAAAGTGTACTGACCTCGGAAACAATGTTCGCCGCCACGTCCGATTCGACGCGAAGCGTCTCGGGAGATTCGAAGTCAAATTCGCGCGTCCATTCGGGCGATTGATCCGCAGTGTGAATCAACTGCGCCGTCACTCGCACCAGATTTCCTTCGCGACGCACGCTGCCCTCGACCAGGTAATCGGCATGCAACTCGCGGCCGATGTCTTGAACACTTTTTGCCACATTTTTGTATTGCATCGCGGATGTACGCGCAATCACGCCGATACGTTTCGAATTCAGCCTGCCCAGCCGCGTGATCGTTTCCTCGGTCATCCCATCGCTGAAGAATTCCTGCTTCGGGTCGCTAGTCAAGTTTTCAAAAGGCAGCACCGCGATCATCACCCGCCCCGACGGCGCCCTCACGCTCGCTCGCGCCCGATGCTCAGTGAAGTAATACCCGCCGGCGATAGCCAGCACCAATACCCCCGCCACCGCCACTATGCCCGGATGAAAACGATCTTCCTGGAATCCGCCGAACTCCGGAGCAGTCGTTTCGCGCGCCCGCACCGGCGTCGGTGCCGGCGCCCGCGTCGGCGTCACCACTACCACCGGCTCCACAATCGCCTCGGCAGGAGTCAGCGTCCCGATAAACCGGTAGCCCCGCCGCGGCACCGTCTCAATGTAACGTGGCGCGTCCGCATCATCATTCAGCGCCGCACGAATCTTCTTGATCGCCGTGTTCAGCGCGTGATCGAAGTCTACAAACGTATCCCGTGGCCACACGCGTCGCCGCAAATCCTCCCGCGTGACCAGTTGTCCGCGATTCTCCACAAGCGCAGCGAGCACTTGCAGCGGCTGTTCCTGGCAACGAATCCGCATCCCATTTTTACGCAGCATCCCCGATTCCAGGTCCAGCTCGTAATCACCAAAGCGAATCAACGGCGGGTGAGCATTGGGTGTAGCCATGGTGACCTCGGTGTATTGGACGGGACAGCCGCGTGGAAGTCTGAAAATGTAAACTCAAAATGAATGTCCCCGCCCCTCTAAACCTTCTCCCCATCGCCAATTAGCTGGCCACTCACAATCTATCCGCAATCCACGCACAAACTCTTGAGGTGCCTGCCCGGGACCCTAGCGTGAACTCCGCCGACCAAGGAGCGCGGGTTCACCTTGAGTGCCAAACGAACCATCTCGACGCTGTTCCTGACCTTCCTGCCCCAACTCTTGGTTCCAGCGCTTGCCTCAAGCTGTCCGCACAATTTCGACCATTGCCTCGATGCTTCCGCCCCAGCGCCTTCGCTGCGTCTTCCTGTAAAGATTTATAGGGATTTTCTTGTCGTGCTGGAGGGCCAAATTGGTGGCGACCAATTTGGTGTGAAATTGCTGCACCAGAATTTCGTGATCGATACCGGCACTGCGCCCAGCATCATCAACGAAAGTGTCGTCAAGAAGCTCGCCCTGCACACTTCCGCGTCCACGCTGGCTGCAGTTGGCAAAACTCTCGTCACGCACGCGGCCATTGTGCCGGAGCTGACTCTCGGCCCAGTCCGTGTCGAGTCACTACCAGTCCAAGTCAAGAACCTCGCGCAACTCGAGCACGACTTGGGCATCCCTGTAGCCGCAATCATTGGGATGGACGTTCTTTCCCAAAGCAGTTTCCATCTCGATTACGAAAAGCGCGAGATAGAATTCGGCGCTATCTCCGGTCAAGGGATCCCTGTTCCATTCGACGCGCGAACGGGAATTGCGATAGCCCATCTCACTCTCGAAGGCCGCCCAGTCCGCATGCTCGTAGACACCGGCTCCGACCAGCTCTTGGTCCTGGGCGGCAATCTAGCAGGACCACTGCAATTTGCTCTGCTCACTACCGCTCAACAGGGAGCTTCCGTAGCCCAGAACAACATGGCGGTCGAGGAATTCGCCGCCCGCGATATTCAATTTGCCGGCCAGCATTTCAGCCGAGAGAAAGCCTACTTTCTGGCAGACGCCGCCGATCCCGCTTTCGATGGCCTGCTCGGCGTGCGCGCACTGGGTTTCACGGGCATCTCCTTCGACCAGTCGCGCCACACCATCTATCTGCAGAAGTAAAAACCAAGCATCCGCGCGGGAATTCTCCCTGCGAACGCCCTTCCGTCCTGCTAGAATACCGAAAGATGAACAAGCGGCGGCCATCGTTCCGCAACGCATGGTGGATTTTCTTCGCGGGACTTTTTTTTCTTTACGCGCTTCCCGTACGCGCTCGGCAGCTAGCCTCAACCCCGGCAAATTCCCGTCGCACCCTCACCCAAGGTGGAATTTATCTCGTTTTCCCGTTTGAGAATGCGGGCGCCGCGCCCAATCTCGATTGGATTGGCGAAGGTCTGGAAGAACTAACCATTCAGCGCTTGTCCGCTGCGGGACAGCAGGTCTACTCGCACGCGGGACGCCTCAACGAAATGGATATGTCGGGCTTCCCGCCATCGGCAAAACTGAGCCGCGCAACCATGTTGCGAATCGCCCAAGAGATGGACGCCGATTACGTAATATTTGGTAGCTTTACGTCCGACGGAAAAATCCTGACTGTAGATGCGCGGGTGTTGCGTGTTAGTCCGGTGGCGCTTCTGCCGGTTGTCCACGAAAGTTTGCCATTCGACGAGCCGATGACCTTGCACGCGCGCATGGCGTGGCAATTGCTTCGAACCACCAATCCCAATTACCCGCTGAGCTTCAACGAATTCTTCAAAATGCAGCGGCCGCTTACCCTCGCAGCTTTCGAACAATATGTTCGAGGGTTGTTGGCCAATGAAGACGAGGCGCGCCTGCGCTACTTGAAAGAGGCAGCCCGGCTGGCGCCCGATTGGCCAGACCCCGCCTTTGCGCTGGGCCAGGTTTATTTTCAGCGCAACGATTGCAATTCAGCGCTGCCCTGGTTTGCGCGCGTGCCTATTTCTCATGCCAGAAGCGTCGAAGCTGTTTTTGCGACGGGAGTTTGCCGCTTGCGCCTCGGCCAGCCCGATAAGGCCGCCGAAACATTCACATCCCTGCAGGAAGATTTGCACCACAATCTGATCAGCGGCGCGGATCTACCGGAAATTCTAAACAACCTTGCGCTTGCGGAAGCGCGGCAGGGAAGTATGTCCACCGCGAAGACAGCGCTCGGTCGCGCGCGTGATGTCGATCCCGACGAAGATGATTATCCCTTCAATTTAGGGTTGCTGGCGCTGCAAGATAATGATTTCGCCGCGGCTTCCACGCATTTCCGCGAAGCTTTGGATCGCGAGCCCGACAATGCGGAAGACGCTGCATTTCTGATTTATGCGTT
>DASXLU010000469.1:0-4485 GCA_036496065.1 Candidatus Acidiferrum sp. | reverse complement strand
GCTGCATGGAATGTTGAGCGAGGGTCTGGTGTTCGACACCTGCCAGGAAATGTATTTTCAGTACGCGAAGATTCAGCCGTATCTGGCGGGGTTCCGGAAAAAGATGAACCTGCCGGAGTGGATGCGGAACATCGAGAGCGTGGTGGAAGGGTCCGCGAAGGGGCGGAAGCGCGTGGCGGATATGCGCCGGAATATGGGCGGCTGAGTGACGCCGAGGAGAAAAGAAGGTTAGGGATAACGCAGAGACGCAGAGGACGCACAGAAAACGCGGAAGAAAATGGATGATTTGACGCGGAAGACGGCGGTGGGGCTGGGGCGGTTTGTGGTAAGCCTGTTGGCATTGGTGTTTTTGCCTGCGTGGAGTTTGCGGTACTGGCAGGGATGGTTGTTTGTGGTGGTGTTTGGCGGAGCGGCGATAGCGATCAGTTTGTATTTGCTGAAGCACGATCCGCAGTTGCTGGCGAAGCGGTTAAAGGCTGGGCCGGGGGCGGAGAAGGAAAGAAGTCAGAAGATTATTCAGGCGCTGGCGAGTGCGGGCTTTGTTGCGTTGATGGTTGTGCCGGCGGTGGATCATCGCCTGGGCTGGTCGCGGGTGCCGGCTTGGTTGGTGATTGCTGGCGATTGTCTGATAGCGGCGGGCTACGCGATTGTGTTTTTTGTGTTTCGAGAGAACAGCTTTACGTCGTCGACGGTAGAGATTCAGGAAGGGCAGCGGGTGGTGTCGTCGGGGCCATATACAGTGGTGCGCCATCCCATGTATTCGGGCGGGTTGGTGCTGCTGGCGGGAGTGCCGCTGGCGTTGGGATCGTGGTGGGCAATGTTGCTACTGATTCCGTTCGCGGCGCTGATTGTGTGGAGACTGGTGGAGGAGGAGAAGTTCTTGGTGGAGAGACTGGCCGGGTACGCGCGGTACCGGGAGACGGTTAGATGGCGGCTGGCGCCGGGAGTTTGGTAAGCGAGAAAAAGCGGTGTGGTAGACTGCGGGGATATGGGGAATTCGTTCGACATTAGCGTGGAGATGCTGACTGGCGAGGTCCTGGGCTCGGCAAAGCCGGTACGGACTGGTGGCGCTCTAACTTCGGAGTCCGGTCAACCTGCAATGCTGACCGATCGCCTGAAAAGGCGATCCCAGTACGCCCAAAAGCGGAACGCTAAGAATTTGGGTGACGGCGAAAAGAGCCAAGAGGGATCCCTTGCTGCGCTCAGGATGACGGATTTGGATGGCAGAGTACGTGGTGATGCGGTAGTGGTTCCGGGAAGAACGGCAGAAGGGAACGCGACGTTCTATCTGGAGACGTTTGGCTGCCAGATGAATGACCACGATTCGGAGAAGGTGGCGGGCGTTTTGTTGGCGCGGGGATATGCGCAGGTGGAGAGGCCCGAGGATGCGGGGGTAATTCTGTACAACACTTGCTCGATCCGAGAGAAGGCGGCGCAAAAAGTTTTCTCGCGGCTGGGCGAGTACCGGTTCACGAAAAAAGAAGGACAAGTGATTGGCGTGTTGGGCTGCGTGGCCCAGCAAGAAGGCGAAGCGATTTTTGAGCGCGCTCCGTGGGTGAGCCTCGTCTGCGGCTCAGCGAGTTACCGGAAATTGCCGGAGATGATCGCGGAGCTGGAAGCAGGCAACAAACGCGTAGCCGGGCTCGATACCGATACGGACGAGACGTTCGAGACGCCGATCACACGGCGGGACAATCCTTGGCGCGCGTATCTGACCATTATTGAAGGCTGCGACAAGGCGTGTTCCTACTGCGTGGTCCCGTTCACGCGCGGGCCGGAACGCAGCAGGGCGAGCGCGTCGGTGCTGGAAGAAGTGCGGCAACTGGCGGATCTGGGATACACCGAAGTGCAGTTGCTCGGGCAAACCGTGAACTCGTACGCCGACCCGAGCGCGCGAAAGATGCGTTTCTCGGATTTGCTGGTGGCGGTGGCGGAGACGCCGCGGATACGGCGAGTGCGGTTTACGACGTCACATCCTCGCGATTTCGGGCAAGACATTGTTGAGGCCATCGAGGCGTACCCGGCAATCTGCAATCACGTGCACTTGCCAGTGCAAAGCGGGTCTACGGCTCTGCTGCGCGCGATGGCCCGGACGTACACACGAGACGAATACCTACAGAAAATTGCTATGTTGCACCGGGCAAAACGCGAGATTAGCATCACGACGGACATCATTGTGGGATTCCCCGGAGAGACGGAAAAGGATCTCGAAGAGACGCTGAGTTTGCTCGATGCGGCGCAATACGATTTGGTGTACGCGTTCAAGTATTCGCCGCGGCCGAATACGCCGTCGTTGAAGATGGAGGATGCGATTCCAGAGCAAGAGAAATCGCGACGCCTGGCAGCCCTGAATTCGAAGCAGCAGAGTATTCAGGTGGCGCGCAATGCGGAATTGGCGGGGAAGCGATTCGAGGTGCTGGTGGAAGGGAAGTCGCGGCGCGAGAATCAGTGGACCGGACACACGTCGTGTAATCGCATATTGAATTTCACTTCACCGGAGCGCGACATTCTGGGACACTACAGGCAGATTCGCGTAACTAGCGCGGGGGCAAACAGTTTGGTAGGCGAGGCGGAGTAGAAGTACACCACGGTGGTTCGGGAGGGCGCGATGGAAGTGGAAATGAAGATACGCGGCCTGATGATGGATCCAGTGACACAAATGCCCATTGTGGTGCTGAAAGATGTGCAGGGCCAAGCCATTCTGCCAATCTGGGTGGGAGCTTACGAAGCAAACGCGATTGCGTTGGAAATTGAGAAGGTATCCACGCCGCGTCCTATGACGCACGACCTGCTGAAAAATGTTTTTCTCGGACTCGAAGTACAAGTGCAGAAAATTGTTGTGAACGATCTGCGCGACGACACGTTTTATGCGTTGATCTGGGTCGAGCGCGACGGGGAGTTGATGAGCATTGATTCGCGGCCCAGCGATGCGTTGGCATTGGCGCTGCGGATGGATTGCCCGATCTTTGTGGACGAGCAGGTGCTGAAAAATTCGAAGGTGTCGACGGCCTTGGCGGAGCGAAGCACGAACGAGCAGTTGCGGAATTATCTGGAAGGACTGAGCGACGAGGATTTGGGAAGATACAAAATGTAGTGGAACTGCGCCGGGAGCAAAGCGACCAACTCTCCGTGCCCTCTGTGGCTCTCCTCCGACCTCTGTGGTAATGCTTTTCTTCCCCTAGAACAAAAAAGCGGCGCGACTCAAAGCCGCACCGCGTCAACTTAGAGATCCCAAGCACCGCGAGGGTTCTGCGAAGGCAGCAATTAGGGAGCCGCTAGGAGTTGGCGGGTGCGGCGTTGCCAGAAGAACAGCAGAAGGCTGCCGATTATGATGAGCGAGAAGCTGAGTCCGATCCACAAGCCCAGCGCGCCCCAGTGGCGGCGGAAGCAGAGATAAGCGCCGAGCGGCACCCCGAGCAGCCAGTAGCCGGAAAAGTGGCAGAGCATTGGAGTGCGCGTGTCACCCAACCCGCGCATGGCACCGGTGGCGACGGTTTGCAGTCCATCGAATAACTGAAAAGCGGCGCCCGCGGCGAGCAGAGCGACGGCACTGTGGATGACGACTTCGTCGTTGGTATAGAAGTGCGCGATGGCGCGAGGAAAAACCACTAGAACAATGCTCATGAGCGACATGAACATGGCCCCGAGAAGGATCGCGGTATTTCCGGCATCACGTGCTCCCGGAGGATCGCTACGCCCGATGGCTTGGCCCACCCGAACGGCGGTTGCGGAGGAAATGCCGAGCGGCACCATGTAGGTAAATGCCACGGTATTGAGCGCGATCTGGTGGCTAGCAAGCTGCACAGCTCCCAGGCGCGCGATGAGTGATGCGACCATGGCGAACACAGTTACTTCCGCAGTGAGTTGCAGAGCGGCAGGCAAGCCCAATGCGATCAGACGGCGAATGCGCCGCAGGTCGGGCTGGACCGGAGTCTTCATCAGTTCGGTCCGGTGACGGCGGTCATACCAAAGCAAATAGCCAGCGAGACTGGCGGCCAGATACGTGCGCGAGACCGCGGTTGCGATGCCCGAGCCGGTGACACCAAGGGCCGGGAAGCCGAGCTTGCCAAATATGAAGACGTAATTGCCCGTAAGATTAATCAGGTTTGCGGAAACCAATGCAAAGGCGATCGGCCGGACGATGTTCATGCCCTGGAGCGTGCGCCGCAGGGTGAAGTAAAGAATCAGCGGCAGTAGGCCGATAGCGAGAGTGCGCATGTAGGGCATGGCGAGCACCGCAACGTCATGTGGCACGCCCAGTTTCTCGAAGCGACTGGAAATCAGCCAAACGGGAAGCGCGAGGATAGGCGCGACGGCGAAGCTAAGGTAGATTCCGTTAATTAACGAGCGATGGCAATCTTCGCGCCGTCCCGCGCCAAACGCTTGCGACACGAGGGTATCCAGGCCGATCAGCAGACCTTCGGCAAAGAAGGCAAAGACCACGAACAGGCTGGAGGCAATGCTGACGGCGGCGATGGAGTCAGC
>DASXLU010000468.1:0-9786 GCA_036496065.1 Candidatus Acidiferrum sp. | reverse complement strand
ATTGGAGCCCTTGTATTTGTCAAAGGGGCGCGAGAGCGAGATGGTGCGAACGACGGCTTGCTTCGTGGTGTCAATTACCGAGACGGAGTCGCTGTTGCCATTGACTACGTAGAGCGTGCGCTGATCTTTGGAGAGGGCCATTCGGTTGGGCTGGTCGCCGACGGGAATGGCGGTGAAGGTGCCCCTGACGAGATCGACCACCATGACCTGGTCGTCGCGCTGGCTGGTAACGAATGCAGTTTTGGCGGAGCCATCGGGATTGCTCAAGACGACGACGTCATAGGGAAATTCGCCCTGTGCCACGGTGCCGCCGGGCGAAAAGAAGTGAACTTCATCGGTCACGGTACGGGACGCCGTGTCCACGATAGAAACAGAATCGTTTTCAAAATTGGCGGCGACGAGCGTTTTGCCATCGCGACTGAGGCCGAAACCGGCGACGACTGCACCGCCGACGATCAACGAAGTGCCGCCGAAGGTCACAGTCTGCGCAGCCTTGGTGCCTTTCAGAATCGAGCCATCGTAGTCGGGAAAAGGGGCGTTGGCGTTGGAATTGTGGCCAAGCAGAATAAAGGGAACGTCTGGGACGAATTGGCCGCCACTCGACTTGTAAACATAAATGCGATCATCCTGACCGCCGGAAACGTAGAAGCGCGAGCCATCGGGAGCCCAGACCAAGCCGCTGTAGGTGCTGGGAATATTGATTTGCTGAAGTTTGGTGACGCTGCCATCGTTGTTGATCGCAAAGACGAAAAGCCATTCGGAGTGCGTGGTGGTGCCAACGGTGGCGCCGGAGTTGGGATCGAGAGTGGGAAAAGTGATGGAGGTGCCGTCGGTAAGATGATTGTCGCGATTCCAACCGCTGGTGAGAACCAGGAGCAACTTGCCGTTGGGGCTCAGAGCCGTGGTGACAGCTTCAGCGGCGTCGGCGTTCCCGTCCGGGCGCAGGCCGGTGGAAAGAACCTGGTTCGTGGAGCCGGGTGCCGCCAACGGGGTGATCACCTGCCCGGAAGGAAGGATCGAGCCATCCTTGTAGTTGCCAACGGGTTGTGTCGTGTGGCCGCTACCACGTGGCACCTGGGCTAGCGCAAGAACTGGAATTGCGGCGAGCAACGATACGGCTGAAAGCGAGTGCAGAATGTTTTTCAAGGTAGCCTCCGGCGGGACGTCGCAAATGCGCATCAAGTTCGGCTTTTGATTGCGCCGGGAAAACCTAGCTATCCTCGTCCTGACGTGTGAATTCCGGATGAAGGGCAGGCAAATTTCTGGTTTGCGGGAACCCGAGGTTTTCTTGAACAGAAAAAAGCTTCAGAATTCGAACCGCAGGGCGAATTGGATTTGCCGTGGAGTCCCGGCACCGATGGGCGTGATGTTCACGGGTTGAGTGATCACGCCAAACTCGCCGGGACCGGCAGAGAGATTGGACTGGGGCGCGCCAAGCTGCGCTCGATTGAAAATATTGAAAGCCTCGGCGCGAAATTGCAGGCGGTAGCGCTCGGTGATGGCAATCCATTTGTCGAGGCCAAAATCAAGTTGCCACAAGCCAGGGCCAGTGAGAAGGTCGCGACCGGCGTTGCCGAAGGTTCCGTGAGCGGGAGTGGCAAAGGCGGCGGCGTTGATCCAATCGTCGGCTGCGGAGCCGCCAGGGGGAGTGAGCGAAACGCCAGGAACCAAATCCGGTCGCTGATTGGTCGTGTTGCCATCGGGAACAGCGCTGGCAGAACGATTGAGAGTGACGTTGATGGGGAAGCCAGTGCGAGCGACAAAAATGGAGGTGGCCTGCCAGGAGCCGAAGATGGCACGCAGGACGCCGGGATCCGTCAGAAATTGCTTGCCGGGCCCAAAGGGAAGTTCATAGACAAGGCTGGCATTCAGTACGTGGCGGACGTCAAAGGTGCCGCTGGCACGATCGCAGGCGCGACACATGACATTCTGCGGGGTCAAGGAGTCGCCGTCGCCGCTGCCCATCGAGCCGTCGTCAATTTCATGCGAGAAGGTGTAGTTCAGAGAAAAAAGCAATCCATTCTTGAAGGTGCGCTGCAGGCTCGTCTGCAAGGCTTGGTATGTACTGTTGCTTTCGTTGCCGCGCCAACTGATTTGACCGAACGCGGGATTGGGGCGTTGGCCCGTTTCGGGATCAATGGTGTTTACATACGAAAGTGAGAGCAGGTGCGTACCTTTGCTTCCGACGTAAGACACTGTGCCGAGAATAGAGTAGGGTAGGCTCTGCTGAACGGAGAGTCCCCACTGTGCGACGTACATGTCTTTGCGGTCGCGCTGCATCGCGGAAGGAGAAACGACGCCTGGGACGCCGGTGAAGAAGGGAGTCACCGGATAAGTAAGGTCCGGTATCGTAGCCTGCGAAAGCGAGAAGCTCGCTACTTCGTTGGACTCGGGAACATTTTGATCGTCGAGCTGTCCGTCCTGATGATAGGTGCCGAAGCCCGCTCGAATGACGGTCTTTGCGCGCAGCGCTGCGGGCGCCCAGGCGATGGCGACGCGAGGATCGATGTCGCGATAGGTGGGCTGGCCAAAGCTCGCGCCGACACCGCAGAAGCCGCCTGGACCGCAGGTTGCAAAGTCGAATGGATTAGGCCGGCCTTGGACTTCATGAAAGATGTTGAAGAAGCTGTAGCGAGCGCCCAGGTTCAGGGTTAGCGTTTGGGTCCACTTGAATTCGTCCTGGAAGTAACCGAAGTAGGTGAATTTGCGGAGACCATTGACGGGCAGGGCCTCCGTGAAGGTGGAAGTGTCCACCTGGTTCGCAGCGAACGCAGTGAGAGAGGCGAAGGCGACCGCGCCACTAGCGGTTCTGCCCTGGTTCATCTGGATGCGGCGGATTTCGATGCCGGCTTTGAGAACGTGACGGCCGATGATTTTGGTGAGGTTATCAATACCGGCGAACGTATTTGCGGCGCCGATGCTAACGCGATCATTGTTGAGTGTGCTAAAGCCGGGGACAGAGAAGGAGTAGAGTTCGCCGGTTTGGTTGACGTTGGTGGTGTAGGCGGTACTGCGATTGAAGCCAAACTTGACCTCGTTGATCAAGGTGGGCGAGAAAACGTGGAGCAGTTCGATGGCGACGTTGTCCGGAGCGGAATTCAGCACCTGCGTGTCTTTCAGATACTGGCCGGAACTGGCCAGCGGAGCACTACTCTGAGCGCGGTCAATGTTTATGCGGGCGAACGCGGTGGTCCTGTCTGAGAAGCGATGATCAACGCGAATCATCCCGGAATCTTCGTTGCCGAGTTGCCGGCCTTGCGCGATGTACTCAGAGGCGTCCGGATTGCCTTGAACCGGAAGAACTCCCGTGGGGTAGGCGTTCAAGACTGGGATGAGCGCCGGAGATTGTGTGAAAACTTGCTGGCGAAATGCTTCCGTGGGTACGAAGCCGATCAGCGTCTGACCCAGGCTTTGCCGGTAGCCTTCATAAGCCGCATAGAAAAATGTCTTGTCGGCGACGATAGGCCCGCCGCCGCTGGCTCCAAACTGATTGAGATGAAATGGCGGCTTCACCGGGTCAATGAAACTGCGGGCATCCAGGGCATCGTTGCGGACAAAATCAAAAACGTGGCCGTGAAACTGATTGCTTCCGGAAGCGGAAGTGACGGCAAGCTGGGCTCCGGCGGTGGCACCGGTTTCCGGAGTGGCGAGCATGGCGACGACGCGAAACTCGTCGATGGTGTCGAGAGGCACGGCAAGGCGCACGTAGGGCTGCTGGGACTGATTGATGATGTTGGTGGCGTCTACGCCGTCATAGGTATAGTTATTGTCGTCGCGTCCGCGCCCGGCGACGCGAATGCTGCGCTGGTTGCTGGAACCGCCGGAATTTGTGTCCACGGCCAAAGGAGCCAAGGTGGTTAATGTGGCCCAATTGCGTCCATTCAGCAGAAGCTCGGAAATTTGTTTGCGCTCGATGCGTTCGCCGATAGTGTCCGAAGTTTCGTCGAGTTGCTGCTCGCTGTCCCTAACTTCAACAGTGTCGGTGGGGCCGGAGGCGCGAAGTGCGACGTTCAGAATTGTCGTATGTTCGAGAGACACGTGCACGTTTTCAAACTTTACCGTCTGGAGCCCGGTGCCGCTGATGGCGACGGTATAAGTTCCAACCGGAAGTTCTGGAATATCGTAAGTTCCGCTGCCAGAAGTTGAGGCTTTACGCAGCAGGCCGGTAGCGTTTTGCACGGCTTCTATAGACGCTCCTGGAACTACGAGGCCGGAAGAATCCTTGACGGTTCCGTTCAGACCGCCACGGTCCATCTGCGCGTGAGCATTCGTGCCTGCGAGCAAGAAGCCGAGGAGCAAGATAAGCCTTCGCATAAGAGTCCTTCCAGCAAGAATGAGTTGCTAAAAGCAGTGGTCAGCAGATCCTAGCGATTCTCAGACTGCGTCCAGTTCGAAGGCGAACATCGGACCAACAAAAACCGCAGGAGATAAATTGGGGGCGGGATTGGCTCCCACCCCCAACAATGTTACGAGTGAAACGTGGACTATTTCCCGTCCCCGTCTTTATCCTTGTCATCCTTGTCGGCGTCGACTTTCGAGAAGCGGGTTTTGGCGGCTGGAGCAGGTGTTCCCTTGATGCCCTCCCAGAGGATTTTGTTGTAGAGCTCCTTGGGAACACGGTCTTCTCCGGAAAAGTCGAAGCCTTGCGTTTTCTGCGCCCAGTATTGCGGGTCATGAGTGGGCTTGAGGTTTGGACCTTTGGCAAACTCCAACTTGGTTGGGTCGAATCCCAATCCTCCTCCCTGAGCGACCGGAGCGATGGGCTTGGTCAGAATGGGAGTCAGAAGGGTTGATGCCACGGCCTTGAAGGTCCACTTGGGGGAGGAGTTAGCGTCGAACACATCGGCCATCGGTCGAGCGTAGTAGGTGTTCAAGTTGATGTGCTCGGTGCCCAGGATGTCTTCAATGGTGCGAAGCACATTGGGCTGGCTGTAGCGGGTGCTCACGATGGCGTGTTTCCTCACGTAGGGGCCAACGAAGTAAGTGGTGGCCCGATGCGAATCGACATGATCCGCGCCATCCTGAGAGTCGTCTTCAATGATGATGATCAGCGTGTCTTTGGCGTACGGGCTGTGGGCGACGGTTTCGACTAGCAAGCCGACTGCGTAGTCGTTGTCCGCCTGCTGGAGTTCCGGAGTGTTCACTCCGCCCAGTGCGACACTGAAGCTGCCGGTGTGATCGTGGCTGAGACCACGAATCATTTCGAGTGTCGGCAGATTGCCGTTGGCGACAAATTGCTGGAACTCCCGGTTCCATTCGTTGAAGCGCCAAACGTCTGGGTAGAGCTGATCGTAAGCGCGGAAGTAGGGATCGTAGAATTTGTTTTCAAAGATGACTTGATTCGCCGCAGTGGTCTGGACGATTTTGGAAGCGAAAGGATCAGAGATGGGGTTCCCGTTGAGAGGATCACCACTGTCGGTAGTCTTGCCCGGGGTGTTGGCCATCCAGCCATAGTTGCGAACCGTTCCGCCCGCGTTCAACACGGCATTGAAGATATAGCCTTGCTGATAACCAGTGGGGCCGTCGGTAGCGGCATGGTCACCGTCGCCCGCCAGAATGTTGGGAGTGCCACCGCTGAGGGAGGCGGTCTGGGTGGAGTAGGGCGTGGTAGCGCCGGTCGGATCAAAGAAAAAGTCGCGTGCGGCAGTGGTATTCAGGTTACTCGGAATATTGCGGTTTTGGCCTTCACCCTCATAGGAGAGGCCGCGGTTCACGCGCGCATAGTTTTCCTGCTGGCTAAGCGTCTCGGTGTTGGTCACGCGGCCACGCATGGACCAAGACCAGCCGTCCATCGAGCCGTCGCCGGGATCCATGAAGTTGTCGAGCGTGACAAAGTGCCGCGCCAAACGATGGAAGCTCGGAGTGACGGGTTCGCCAAAGAGAGCCAACGAAGGCTCGCCATTCGAGCCATTGTCCAGATCGCCAAGAATCTGGTCGAAGGTACGGTTTTCCTTCACGACGTAGATAACGTGTTTGATTTTGGAATGGAGAAACTCCATTACGTCTTCATCACGTTCGGAGGCCCGACGCGAGTATCCGTTGTTGGCTGCCACGTGTGCGGTTAAATTCCAGAGATCGTCCGATTCGGGGACCTGGGCGCTGACAAGAGATGCGTGTTCCAACTGAAATTGATACTGATTGTTGGAGTTGAGCTCAGCGGACTCTTGCGCATTGGTTTCCGGAGGATCGATCTGTTTGAACTTTATGACACCCATGTTGCCGTATCCATACAAGGGGTTCGGCCCCGTGTCGTTCTTACCGTTGATGATGTAGATCCAGCTGCCGTCGGCACTGAACGCAACATCAGTGGGATCGTATGCGGTGGGAATGAGGGCGACGGTGCGAAACGCGTCGTGACCCGTCAGAGGTATGACCGCAATCGAGTTCGAGCCGGCGTTGACGGCATAGAGTGTTTTGGTGGCGTTATTCACCGTGACGGCAGTGGGCGCTGCGCCGGTGGTGTTCGGCGGAAAATCGAGATAGGAGGGACCGCGCGTGTCAACCTTGTGAGTGATTTTGTTGGTCGCCGTGTTGATGATAGCAATCTGGTCCTGGTTATCCTGAGTGACGTAGAGAGTTGAACCGTCTTGGCTGAGGGCCATTCCGTTGGGATTGCCATCAAGCTGGATGCGGGCGACGAATACGCCAGCGGTAGGACTGGCCACATTGACTGCGACGACTTCGCGATCGCGATCGCAGCCGACATAGGCAATCGTGCCGTCTACCACGACGGAGAATGGGAAGGTGCCACCCTTGGTGCCGGCCGGTGCGCCGGAAGTGGCAAAGGGCCGCAGGTCGTATTCATAGCGAACTTTTGCGCTGGCAGTGTCGATGACGCTAATCGAGTCGTTGTAGTTATTGGCGGCGACAAGAGTTTTGCCATCGGCAGAAATGCCAAGTCCAACCACGTTAGGCGCTACGCCGAGACCAAGGCCGGACTTATTCGGACTGGTGCTACTGGTAGCAGGAAAAGGACAGGGAGTGTGGCCCAAAGCGATCTTGGCGCTGAGAGCGAAACTGCTGCCATTGTTGGTGTAGGCGTACACCGCATCGTCGCAACCGCCCGCGGCATAAAGGGTTTTGCCGTCTGGCGACCAAACCAGACCGACGTGGGAGTTGGGCTGCTGGATGACTTGCTTTAGCACAGGGCTGTTCTTATTCGCGCCGGTTATGTCGTAGAGGAAGAGAAACTGCGTGGAAGCGCTCACGTCGATGATACCGACATTGCAATTAGGCGCGCCAGGCTCGCAATTGTTAGGGAAGTACAGCGAGTTCATTCCCGCGGTCAAAATCGCGAGTGTCTTGCCGTCCGGGCTAACCACGGCCTTTACGGCCTGGCCCGCTACAAAGTTGGGATAGTTTGTGGCGAAATATGGGAGCACCAGGCCAGGCTTCAGGTCCTGCTGCTCTGCGTGAGCCAAGACCGTCGGGGTGAGAAACAGACCCGGCGGAGTCGGCGATTTTTTGTCGTCATCGTCGTCGTGAAAATGCGCGCGCGCGGAACGAGTAGAACAAACCAGGCTAACCGCGAGTACGGCCAAACCGATGGTGATCTTGCCGGCGAGATTTCGTTTCTTCATATCGATGGATCCTCTGGGGCTCGAAGGGCCGCAGCTTCGCGAAGAGTTCTTTCGCTGATGTACCAGACAACAATTCGCCTGACAGCGGGTGGGTGGACCGTCTGTGAAGTGTGTCCTGGGGACGATGAACCTATTTTGCGATGCTCGTTTCGTCTATCTAATTACGACACTCCCAAGCCGGTGTGATGATTGGATTTGAAGAGGTTGGAGCTACTGGGAAATTAGCGGCAAATAAATTCCGTGTGAATGATAAAAGTGCGGATTTTTCTGGTGTGTCGAGTGGCAGGGACCTTAAGCGACGGGCATGACTCTTAGTTGTGGCTGCGCTTAGCGCCTGAAAACGAATGGAGAACTGGAAGAAACAAAGAACCGCGCGAAATGCTGGTCGAGTGCGTCACGGGGAATCACAAGGCATGGAATCTCAGGGACGGTTCGGATTCCCGCAACAAGGATTCAACGGCCCTTGTGGAAGACTGCGGTAATCATCGGGCTATCCCCTTTAGCCGAGTGAACGACTTTTGCGATGGTCATCGTGTTGCCATCTTTTGAAAAGCGCACTTCTTCATGAAGCTTTGTTCCGTCGTCCAGGACATTATCCGCGACAAGGTCGTCGCCGACTCGACGGAGCGAATCCTGCTCTCCGCCGCGCGCATTCTTCAACGGGCGTAGTACTCCATCCGGAGCTCCTTGCCAGGATTCATGGAGTTTCGAGCCGTCAGCAAGCACTATGTCCACCGTGAACGCGAGAGTGGAAGGCGTATTGGCAATCATGTTGATAACTTCACTTTGCGGCTTCGGAGCGTTGCCTAGATTGGACTCGCTGAAGCTCAGAATAAACAGTCCTTCGCCCACCGCTTGGCTGGACGCTTGGCTCGTCCCTTGCGCCAAGAGTCCCAGCGAAACAAGTGCAGACCCACACAGAACCACAAGCAGTCTTATGGAGTTCATAGGTAAATTACGGTCCTCCGGTATCTCAAGATTCCATCACGCATCCGCGCGCCTGTCAGATGAACCCGCAGCAAGGACATTTATTCCCTGACTTGGTCGTTAAGTTCTGGGGAGTTGGCGGAATTGCCTGGAGTGAACGTTGCTCATTTCTGTCAAAAAACCCGAAAGATTAGGTTCAGTGCCATACATTCAGACACAAGTCACTCTGAACAAAGTGGTTTCATGATTGTGTTGCTAGGAACTGCGAAACGGAGCAGACACATGAACAAGAACGTTGACTTGCAGCACCTTAGATCGGATTGACAAGAGCATCGACGGGATGATTCTGTCCTCGCTTTTGCCAGGGGAGGCAAGTTGAGAGCTACTTGGCAAATTGCGCGAAGCCGGGCTACAGGCTTCTATTATCGCGGCGATAAGCTCCGGGCCCAGATATGGAAGCACGGTAATAGCCTCCTGGTGATTTCCGCGAATTCCAACGTAGTGCCGGGGTAACGCGGTCTCGCTCACGAAGACAAAACACATCGCCAGCCACACTATTCCCGAAAGAGGAGAAGAAAATGAGCGCACGTCCGAAGCAAGCCCCAAGCAAATTCCAGATAACGTCATTTCGTCGTGGGAATACTTGTCGTGGCTGGGTGTTAAGCGGAGCGAAACAGGACAACGCAGTTTGGGGAACTCCGGCTGAACAATGGCAAGTTTCTGCACATTATTTGAGACCTGCATCGACATGACAGTCCCAGGAGAGAAAAGTCAGTATCTCAGCGAGGTTCTCAATGAGCGGCTCGATGGCCTCTACGCTTATGCCATGGTCCTGAGCCACGACCGCAGCGAAGCCCAAGATCTCGTGCAGGAAACCTGCCTTCGTGCCATCCAAGCGATAGAAAGACTGCGTCCCGAGAGCAATGTAAAGAGTTGGCTGTTTACGATACTGCGAAACATCTGGCTAAATCAGTTGCGGCAACGCCGTACCGCGCCGAGGATTGTCGAACTCGATGCGGACGATGGCATTGCGGAGCTCGCTGTGGAACGGTCGAAAGATCCACATGCTTTATATGTGAGCAATGAGGAGCGCGAGCAAGTCCGAGAAGCGATCCGGCAGCTGTCCCCGGAATTTCGCGAGATAATCGTGCTGCGCGAGTATGCGGAGCTGTCCTATCAGGAACTGGCCAGTGTTTTGGGCTGTCCGACAGGGACAGTAATGTCTCGGCTTGGAAGAGCGCGATGCAAACTGCAGTCCCTTCTTTCCGGTAGTTTGCGC
>DASXLU010000467.1:0-12382 GCA_036496065.1 Candidatus Acidiferrum sp. | reverse complement strand
TATTTCTGCAAGGAAATATTCAGAGCGTTGATGGATTCGAGGTCGAGGTTGTTCGTCGGCTCGTCGAGAATGAGCACGTTGGGCTTCTGCAGCATCAAGCGGCAGAAAATCAGGCGCGCTTGCTCGCCTCCCGAGAGAGCGGAGGTGGGCTTCAGGGCATCTTCACCGCTGAAGAGCATCTGGCCCATTGGCCCGCGAATTTCTTCCTGCGCAGCTTGCGGCTTGTATTGCCAGAGCCACTCCATTGCGGTCATGCCTTTGCTCTTGTCGATGGTGTAGCCGAAGTCCTGCGGGAAATAGCCCACGGTGACTTCATGTCCCCAGATCACGTTGCCGGAATCGATGGTGAACGCATGCTCGGCGCTAGTCGTAAAGGGGCCGGCGTTCCGAATCAACGAGCGAAGCATAGTGGTCTTGCCAGCGCCGTTGCGCCCGATGAACGCGATTTTTTCGCCGCGCGTGACGCTTGCGGAAAACTTGCTGAAGATGGCCCGTCCATCGTAGGACTTGGTCAGGTGCTTCACTTCGATGGGAAGGCGACCGGACGGACGCTCGGTGTCGAAACGAATGTACGGGCGCTGAATGTTCGAACGCGCGAGTTCCGAGGTCTGCAGGCGCTCGACTTCTTTTTTGCGCGAGGTGGCTTGGGCGGAACGGGTACCCGCCGAGAATCGCGCGATAAAATCGTTGAGCTGAGCGATTTTCTTTTCGCGAACAGCGTTATCGGCTTCCATGCGTGAGCGGATGTTGGTCTTAGCGAGCACCATATCGTCGTAGCCGCCTGGATACATAATGATCGTTTGGTAGTCGATGTCGGCGGTGTGAGTGCAGACGCTGTTCAGAAAATGGCGATCGTGCGAGATGACGATGAGCACGCCGTGATATTCGCAGAGATATTCCTTGAGCCAGTGGACGGAATCCAAGTCGAGGTTGTTGGTAGGCTCATCAAGCAGCAGGGCAGAAGGATTGCCGAACAGGGCTTGTGCCAGCAGCACGCGAACTTTCTGCCCGCCTTGGAGTTCGCCCATTTTGCGTTCGTGGAGGTCGGCTTCGATGCCAAGTCCGTCGAGCAGGACGCCGGCGTCGGCTTCCGCCGTGTAGCCGCCTTCTTCGCCTACGACGCCTTCCAGTTCACCGAGGCGCATACCGTCTTCGTCAGTGAGATCGTCGTGCGGTTTGGCGTACAGTGCGTCACGTTCCTCAAGAGCCTTCCAGAGAATGGTGTTGCCCATGATGACGGTGTCGATGACGCGAAATTTGTCGAAAGCAAACTGATCCTGGCGCAGGATGCCCATTTTTTTGGGGCGAGTGATGTTGCCCTTGGTAGGCTCGATCTCGCCGGTCAGGATCTTCATAAAGGTGGATTTGCCGGCGCCATTCGGGCCGGAGATGGCATAGCGGCGACCTTCCATGAAGGTGGTGGTCACATCCTCAAAAAGGACGCGCGAGCCGAAACGCATGGTGACTTCGTTGACAGCAATCATGAGCCTTTAATTTTACCGTACAAGTGCGCCGGAACGCCAAACGACACTTGTAGCATGCAATATATTCATGCAGAAGTTGCGGGCCAGCAATTATTCAGAGGATTTTTGACGAAGAACGAGCGTACGGTCGAGGCGGAAGCGTAAGGTGGTTTCGGCAGGAACCTTCACCTTCTTACCGCGGGTGAATAGCTGCGTAAGGAGGCCGCCCCCAGCGCCAGCCGCTACGCCAATCCCCGCGCCTTTGCCGCCGCCAAAAATGCCACCGAGGAGTGCTCCGATGGCGGCGCCTCCGCCACCAAATTCGGCAGTGCGCTTATTGGCGCCGAGTCCTTTTTTGTTGCTGAAATCCACGTCGGAGGTTAGGACGCGGTATTCCTTCTCGTTAACCGACACAGAAAAAAGGTCGAGGACGATTTCAGGGCTGTGCGTGGCGCCGCCGGTCGTAATGTTACGCACGTCAAGCTTCGCGCGTGTGCCACGAGGAATAGCCAAACCACCGGAAGCATCGAATACGTCTTCATCAATGGTGGCCGAGAAGAGTTGGCCGGGCGAAGAGTCGTCGGAATCGATTTTCTCGTCTGTGCGAATCGCAATTTCTGTGCCCTCGGGAATTACCTTGGCGGTGCCGCCGGAGGTGTTAGCTGAGGATGCTAACGCATGGCTCCGGGTGATGACGAGTGAGGACACGTCTCTGACGGGGAATTGATAGGCGATTCCTTGCGTGTCGTTGAAGGCGAGTGGAGTTGCTCCTGTGTAGTGTCCGGAATAAACCTTGCCATAGCGCAGGGTCACCGTGTCGCCAGTGGCGGTGAAGACAAGCGACTGTACGTCGGAGAGCGGGAATCGATATTGAATGCCCTGCGCGTCGGTAAATGTGATCTCGCCCGAAGTTGCGCCCACGAACTGGCCGGAATAGCTGGTGCCGTCGTGGAGAATGATGGTGTCCGCCAACGCAGAGAGCGCGAGAAACAGTAGGGACAATAGAATCGAAAATGTCGGTTTTCTCATGGCGAGTCCTCAGGCGTGGCTAATACTTTGGATGAACGTCCAAATTGTAAAAGAGAAACGAGTATACGTCGGCGGTTAGTTCAATGGCTTTGGTGGTGCTGCTGGCGCCGTGGCCAGATTTGGTTTCGATGCGGATTAGAACCGGATTGTCTTTGCTGGCCAGAGCCTGGAGCGTGGCCGCGTATTTGAATGAGTGCGCGGGCACTACGCGATCGTCGTGATCCGCCGTGGTGATGAGGGTGGCCGGATATTTCACGCCGGCGCGAATATTTTGAATGGGTGAATAGGCGTACAGCGCCTTGAATTCTTCGGAATTGTCGCTGGAGCCGTAGTCCGCGATCCAATTCCAGCCGATGGTGAATTTCTGAAAGCGCAGCATATCCATCACGCCAACCATCGGCACCGCGGCACGGAATAGCTCGGGACGCTGATTCATCACGGCGCCGACGAGCAAGCCACCGTTGGAGCCGCCGTTAATTGCCAAATGAGCTGGTGACGTATATTTGTTGGCAATGAGCCATTCGGCGCCGGCGATGAAATCGTCGAAAACGTTCTGCTTCTGAAGTTTGGTGCCGGCGAGATGCCACTTTTCTCCATACTCGCCTCCGCCGCGCAGATTCGCGGAAGCATAAACAAAGCCTTGTTCGAGCAGCGCCAGGCCAAACGGGCGATACATCGGAACCAGGCTGATGTTGAATCCGCCGTAGCCATAGAGCAGCGCGGGATTCCTGCCATCAAGCTTCAGCCCTTTCTTATAGGTGAGAAACATGGGGACGCGAGTGCCGTCCTTGCTGGTGTAGAAGACTTGTTTTGTCTCGTAATCGTCGGGACGAAAGCCGGGGATTTCGGGTGCGCGATAGACTTTGGCTGCTTTGGAGGCAAAGTCGTAGCGAAAGATCGTTGAAGGATAGTTGGGCGAAGTGAATGAGAAAAAGAGAAAGCCGTCTTTGTCGTTGCCCTGCAGTTCAGCGGCGCTGCCCAGGCCCGGTAGCTGCACTTCGTTTTCCAGCTTGCCGTCGAGGCTGTAGACATACATGTGGCTGGCAACATCTTTGAGATAGGTTACGAAGAGCTTGCCGCCCGCAATTTTTGCGGTCTCGATCACGTCGGGCTTTTCTGGAACGACGTCGGACCAAGTGGAATCAGCGGTGTTGAACGCGGCTATTCGGTAGTTGGGGGCGTTGCGATTCGTTTGAATCAGCAATTTGCCGCCGACGTTATCCACTACGTTGAAGGAGTCGTCGGTAATATCTGCGACGACGGGCTTGAAGGTTTTGTCGCCTTTGGATAGATCGCGATAAAAAATCGCGTTGCCGCGCTTGCCCTTGCCGCGATCGGAAATGTCCAGCACAGCAAAGCGCTCGTCTTCGGTGGTGCCCACAAAATGAAATCGCTGTGGATTGGCTTTGTCTTCGTAGACCAATTCATCTTGTGATTGCGGAGTGCCCACATGGTGGTAATACACCATGTGGTTCTCGTTTTTGGACGAGAGCTCGTGGCCGGTTTCCGGCGCAGGATAGCGGCTGTAGAAAAAGCCATTTCCAGCCCAGGCGATACCGGTCACTTTCAGCCAGTTCAAATCGTCGCTGAGAAGTTTGCGATCCGAGACTTGCATCACGTGGGCTTCCTGCCAGTCCGAGCCGCCAGTGGAGATGCCGTAGGTGCAATACTTTCCGTCTTTGGAAATCGCAAATACGCCGAGACGCGAAGTGCCGTCCTGCGAGAACTTGTTAGGGTCGAGAAGCAGTTCCGGCGCGGCGTCTGGCGTTGTCTGCAGATAAATGACGTTCTGATTTTGCAGGCCGTCATTTTTTGAGAAGAAGTAGGCGTCGCCGCGGCGCTCGGGCGGCGTGAATTTTGCGTAATTGAAAAGTTCCGCAAGCCGCTGCTTCACTTGTACGCGATAAGGGATTTTGGCGAAGTAGGCGGACGTGACTTCGTTTTCCGCCTTAACCCATGCGGCCGTTTCATCAGAGTTGTCGTTTTCGAGCCAGCGATAGGGGTCAGCTACCTTCACGCCATGATAGTCATCGGTCTGATCGGTTTTGCGGGTATCGGGATAGGTCATAGATTGAGCCGAAATAGCGAGCGGGCAAGCCGCGAAAATCAGGAGAGCTGACAAAGCTGTAGTGGGGCAGGGCAGGGTCTTAAGCACTTGGTTATATGCCTTCCATTATAAAAGTCGATGGCAGTTTTGCGAAGCTCAGGCCGCGAGTTGAATCTGAGCACAAGATGGTAGGTTGGCCAGCTAACTGAGTCAACGTCTTTTGAGTTTGGTCGCAGAACTCCGCGCACCGCCTGCAACCGCGTAACTATTGCGAAGTTGATTTGTGTACCGAGATAAGTTCACTGCCGACCGGAACGCCGCGCGCAATCTTCACGTGTAGCAGCGCCTCAAACGGTTTAAGGTCCTGCGGCTTGGAAACGGAGAGTTTTGTTAGCAAGGTCTGCAGGGATTCTTCTCCGGTCACGAATTCGACGGCGGACTGTGTGCCCAGCGTAGTGGTGCCGGCGAGAATCAGCACGGACCGTTGGTGGTCCAGGCCACGAACCAAGGCAATCACCGCGTAGTCCTCGGTCTCGGCACGATCGGAGGGCGTCGCCAGGAACTCTTTCATTTCGCCGGGTTGCGGATGAGTGTTGACGATCTCGACGTTGCCCTTGCGTGCGCCCTCGGGGACGCTACGAAACTGAAACTCTTGCGACCCAGGAATTTCGAGCAGCGTGAGATTTTCAGATGGGGAGCCAATAAAGATAAGGTCGTTATTCTTGGCGTCGTCCAGGGAAAAAAGGCTTCCGCGCTTCACACGAATCTTGTGGCCCAGTTCGTTGAAGACGGTATCGAGCTGGTGCACTCCCAGAACTTCTCCGACTCCGGTGTAATGATCGAATGTGACCGCGTTGGCGTCGCGCTTGGGGTCGTAATAACGAAGACCCAGATCCGGCCGGCCCACAAAAGCCGCGTTGCTGAAAATCACGCCGGGCTCTTCAGGCCCTTTCTGAAAGCCATGCCAGAAAATATTGATGGCAGGAGGAATTTCCGCGGTGACGGCGGTGCTGGGGACAGATGATTTCCGCGAGAAGACCGAGAACAGCCCCACCAGAGATGCGATTAGAAGAACGGAGAGTGCGCCTATCGCGATGAAAAAGGTACGACGCGATACGTACTGGTTGGATGGCGTGACCCGCGCTGAATCGAACTGCGAGGCGGCGCCCAGAGACTTCGCATGGCCGTTGCGGGGATGGAATCCCAAAAGGTAGGAACCTTTAGGCAGTTCGACGGCGATACTGTCCTGAGCTCCCTCAGAGGCGTAATACTCCGCCAGTTTGGATCTAAGACGCCCAGCCTGGACGCGGACCATTGAGTCCAATTGCGGATCGAAATCGGGCTGCCTGGCGAAAAGCTCGGTGGCAATTTGGTATTCCTTAATAGGCGTACCCGGGTGGTCCAGCGCTTGCTTGGCCAGATAGCGCAACAATTTGCAGAGAGACTCCGAGCCATGAAGAATGTGGCTGTTGGCGAGTTTCTCGATTTGAGCCAGGTTTTGGGACTTGTCGCTCAATTTAATACCTGTGACAGGGATGTAACTGGAGAGTATCAAGCAGGGCATCTGCTTGCAATACTGGCATTTAGCTAATGTAACGGTATCAAACCAACTGAGACTTAACTGCGAGCACGATTTATGGACATATTCGCGGTACTTAACAAACTTGGTACTCGAGAACAAGGCTTAATTCGGGTGCAGTCTGTGTGCTAAACGAGCCCACTTCTCCGATTAGCGGTGAGTCGAGGCAGTTAACGCAGTCGCAGAAGATCGCACGGCGATTTCGCGGCTTGTTTTACCTGAGAGCGAACATGCAGCTCCCCCAGCTGCGCTCTTTCACCTAAATCCAACAAAAAATAGCCCCGGGTGCGGAAGATGAGTGACGAAATGTGCGATTTGGTTTGGGATTCCGTCGCCTTGCTTGGTCTGTCGCTACGGTTAGGACAATGCCAGCTTCAGTTCTGTGCTAGCGAGGCAATGAGTGACGGTCGGGGTGATTGAGCGGCGGGGTGACCCCGGGTCTTTGCGTTTTGCAGCAGGATACGCGTCCGAAGAGGAAGGTGGGGTTATGCGTTCTGCAGGTTCGGAAAGTGGAGGGGTGAAGAAGAATATGAAAGCGAAATGGATCTTGCGAGTGGTAGTGGTTTTGTTGGCACTATGCGCAACGCGCGCCGCATTGGCGCAGACCGATACGGCACGACTGCAAGGCACGGTGACGGATCAGAACGACTCGATCATCGCTGGTGCTTCGGTTAGCGTCACGAACCGGGCCACTGGACTGCAGACGACGGTGACCACGAACGAATATGGCTACTACACCATGCCGGGCTTGCCTCCGGACCCCTATCACGTGGAAGTGGCGCAAAAAGGATTCAAAAAGACCGTGCGCGATCTGGAGTTGCAAGTCGCGCAGGTGGCCGTGGCGGACTTCAAACTGGAAGTTGGCGCTGTCACTGAATCCGTAACGGTCGAAGCGGGCACGCCGGTCATCAATCCGGGCGACTCGGCGATTGGCGACGTTGTGGAGAGCCGCCAAGTGACCGAACTCCCGCTGAACGGCAGAAACTTTACACAACTTGCGACGCTATCACCTGGGGTGACTCGAGGCGTTCCAACGGCTGCGGCCACAGGCTCGGGGAATAATGCGGAGACATTTCGAAATGGTGAAACGGGTGGTGCGGCTCTCTCCGTGAATGGACTCCGTCCGCAAAACAACAATTTCCAATTGGACGGTATCGACAACAACGAAGCGCTGGTCAACACCATCGTATTTTTTCCCAATGCCGATGCGATTGAGGAATTTCGCGTGCAGACTAGCGTAGCCCCCGCCCAGTTCGGCCGAGCCGGTGGCGCCCTTGTTCTGACGTCACTGAAATCGGGCACAAACGAGATTCATGGCAGTGCATACTGGTTCAACCGCAATACCGACTTACAGGCGAAGGATTTCTTCACCTCCCCAGGCATGGCAACGCCGAAATACAACCGCAATCAGTTTGGCGGAACTGTAGGTTTGCCGATCATCAGAGACAAGCTTTTCGTCTTCATGGACTATCAGGGACTGCGCAAGAACATTCCAGGAAGCAACGACGTTGCTACCGTTCCTACAGTGGACATGCGCCAGGGGAATTTCTCGGAATTGCTCTGCACTGGCAATCCCACTTGCGCGGGCACTGGGCTTACCGCCCCGGTTCAGATTCTCGATCCCACCACAGGGTTGCCGTTGGCAGGGAATATTCTCCCCGCAGGTCTAATTAATAGCGTTGGGCAAAATTATCTGAATGCGTTTCCCGCACCGAACTGCGACGCCAGCATCGATTCGCGTTGCCATTCGATTTACCAAAACTACCGGAACATCCGGAAAATCAATGAGACCTGGAACGACTTTGATGTTCGCGGAGATTACATCGTCAATCCGACAAACAGCGTCTTCGTGCGCGTCAGCCGCGGCCACGTCGATCAGACGGAAACCACGCGCTTGACCACGCTGCCATCGGGATTCGGCTCCGGAACCAACTTCAATTATCCGTGGGGCGCAGCCGTAGGCTGGAACGACACGATTAGCCCAACGATCCTGAACGAAGCACGCATTGGTTTCGTTCGCACCGAGTACGGCTATTCCCCACCATTCCAGGGCACAGACCTTTGCACACAATTGGGAATACCGAATTGCAACACGCCGCTACTGGGAGGCATTGCGCTAATCGGTGGTTTCAACACGCAAATCGAATATACCGGCGACTTCGGCTTGTACATCGTTCCACAGAATGGATACCAGGCTTCCGACACGGTGACGTGGACGAAGGGACGCCACACATGGAAGGCTGGCGGCACGATGCTGAAGCGCCAGCTCAATCTTTTCCGGCCGTTGGCTGGCAAGGGCTTCTTCTCCTTAAGCGGAAACGGAGACCAAGGCTCTCATGTAAACACAGGATACGAAGTATCTGATCTTCTGGCAGGCTTCGTGGACACTTATTCTCATGGAACACAAGAAGGGACAGTGGGCACCCGCTCTTGGGAAAACGGCGCATTCATTCAGGACGACTGGCGGGTGACGCAACGTTTGACCTTGAATCTTGGGCTTCGCTATGACGTGCTGACGTGGCCGTCGGAAGTGCTGGACCGCCAGGCGAATTTCGATCTCGCCACTGGCGCGATCGTGCTTCCCGGTCAGGATGGATATCCCAGCAGCCTGATCAAGAACAACTGGAAGAACTTCGCGCCGCGCGTGGGCTTCGCTTACCAATTAACCGGCGACGGCAAGACGGTAGTTCGCGCCGGCTACGGTATATTTTATTTCCTGGACCGCGGCGGCATCAGCAACCAGTTAGCGCAGAACCCTCCGTTCGCTGGCCAGAACTCGTACACTTACTCAAACGGCTTTCGAATCACGCTGTCGGGCGCATTGCCCTGCGAACCTAATTGCACCCAGTCGCAGTTGATCGCCAGCCAGGCAACCGCGCCACTGCCGACGGGCAACTTCGCCAATCTCGATCTCACGGCTCCGACGAACGTTTCTGTTGTGGACTACTTGCTGCACAGTCCTACATCGCGCGTGAGCCAATACAATCTGCAAATTCAGCGCCAGTTGGACGCCAGCAGTTCGATCAGCGTGGCCTATGTGGGCGATCGCGGAGTTCATCTGACGCGAAACTACAATGCCAACCAGCAGCTTTATGGCGTGGCTCCCAGCGGTCCGGGACATGACCTGTATCCGCAACTGGGCACGATCACCGTGCAGGACAATAGCGGCAACTCGCACTACAACTCGCTGCAGGTGGAGTATGAACGACGGTTCCATGCGGGATGGCAGTTCCTGGGAGCGTTCACCTATTCGAAAACGATTGACGACTCCTGCGGCAACCTTGATGTCTGCAATCCGCAGCTTTACACCAACTACGCAATTGAGCGCGGGCTTTCGAACATTGACCAGAACTATCGTCTGGTTCTCAGTTCGCTCTACCAATTGCCCTTCGGACGCGGCATGCGCTGGGGCCACAATTGGTCGCGACCTTTGGATTGGGTGATCGGAGGCTGGCAACTGAACGGCATCTACACGCTGCAGGCGGGACTGCCGTTTAGCGTGTGCGTGGATGGCCCAGAGAGCGAAGGAGGAAGCTGCGTAACTCGCGCCGATATCGTAGGACCACTAGTCACACATCCGGGACTAATTACTCCGGGCCACTACTTCGACACAACTTCGTTCGCCAGCCCGCCATCGACGACCTACTCCGGCGGCAGCAATAACTACGACCGCCCAGGCACTTCAGGCCGCGATATCTTGCGTGGCCCTGGCGAATCCAACATCGATCTCTCGATATTCAAGAACTTCAGTTTCACCGAGAGAACGAAGCTGGAAGTTCGCTTCCAGGCCTACAACGCCACCAACACGCCGCACTTCGCCAATCCCAACGCAGATTTGTCGCAGGGCAGCACCTTCGGAACGATTACTCAGACGCTGCCGTACTCCTACCGGCAGTGCGAATTGGGCTTGCGGCTCACCTTCTAGCACTTCACTGCTTACCGGGGGCGGGGCGAAAGTCCCGCCTCTTTTTTTTTGCGCCGAGTCTGATAAGCTCGCGGAGACAATTCCATGAGAAAAAAACAGAGGCGGAGGATTAGAGTTCCGCGGCGGTTAACTCGCAGTCTGCTGGGCCTCGCGCTTATTGGAGTGCCCTGGTTAGCCGCGCCGATTCTTGCTCAAGAAAATCCGGACGCTCCTGTCGTTAAAAAAGTGGAACCACCAAACTGGTGGGCTGGACTGACATCCGAAGTAATGTTGCTCATCTACGGAAAGAATCTGACCGTCACGCATGCTACGTGCAACTTGCAGGACGTGTCGGTGAGCCGCACACAGTCTAGTGCGGGCGGTGATTACCTGTTTGTCTGGCTGAAACTGGGTCCCACGTTGAAGTCGGGGACAGCGGTTTGCCGGATCACCACATCTCACGGACAAACTTCGTTCGAATTGCCGATCGCGACGCGCAAACAAACTCTTGGGCGAAACCAGGGCCTCTCGCTGGATGACGTCTTGTACCTGATCATGCCGGACCGCTTTGCGAATGGCGATCCGACCAACGATGAGCCAGCGGAGTTCCCGGGCTCTTCGGATCGCAGTAAGCCGCGCGCCTGGCACGGCGGAGATTTGCGCGGAGTCGAACAGCATCTGGGATATTTGAAAGACTTGGGCATTACGACAATTTGGCTGACGCCGGTGGTGAAGAATGGTGCCACGCAGGACTATCACGGCTATGGCGCTGTGGATTTGTATGCGATCGATCCGCATTTGGGCGCGTTGGAGGATTATCAGCATCTCGTGCAAGCGGCTCATCAGCAACACATGAAAGTATTTTTCGATGCGGTGCCGAACCATGTGGGACCACTGAATCCGTGGGTGAAAGATCCACCGCTGCCCGACTGGTTTCACGGCACGGAGAAGGAGCACATCACTTCGTTCTCCCCGTTGAAGGGGAGTTTCTACGGAATGCCCGACAAAGGCGAAAATGCGCACGACTTGTTCGAGTCGCTGGAGGATCCGCATACTCCACCGAGGTTGCGCCAGAATCTGACGGAGGGTTGGTTTTTTGGAGTGTTGCCGGACCTGAACACCGAGAATCCGGTTGTGGAGCAATACCTGATTCAGAACAGTATTTGGTGGGCGGAGAGTTCAGGTCTGGACGGCTATCGCGTCGACACGTTTCCGTATGTGGGCCGGCAATTCTGGGCGGACTGGCACACGGGCTTGAGGAAAATCTATCCGCGCTTGTCGACGATCGGGGAGACCTTTCATCCAGACCCAACCGTTACATCGTTTTACGTGGGCGGGCGAAAAGGTTGGGATGGCATCGACACGGGGCTAACAACCGTGTTTGATTTTCCGCTGTTTTTTACGATTCGCGATGTGCTGACCAAAGATACGCCGGCTGGAAAAATCGCCAATATTCTCAGGCAAGATTCGCTTTACCCTCATCCCGAATTTCTGGTGCCGTTTTTCGCGAATCACGATGTGCCGCGTTTCGCCAGCCTGAATGGCGCCAGCGCCAGGAAGCTTGAGCTCGCCTTTGGACTAACGCTTATGCTGCGAGGCATTCCCGAACTCTATTACGGCGACGAAATTGGCATGCCTGGGGAAGCCGATCCCGATAACCGGAAAGATTTTCCCGGAGGCTGGCAAGGCGACAAGCAGAATGCGTTTGATCGCGCGGGGCGAACGCAAGAACAGCAAGCGATCTTTGAATTTGTGCAAAGCCTGCTTCGCGTAAGACGAGAGCATCCAGCACTGCGTGGCGGAACGCTATGGCACTTATACTCGGACGATAGCTCTTACGTTTTCATTCGCGAGTCTGAGGACGAGAGAGTCGTCGTTGCGTTTCATAAAGGCACCAGGGACCACGATCTGGAGGTTCCGTTGCGCGGAACAGTAGGGCAGTCTAGCTTAGGTGTTACTTTGCTCTTCGGCAAGGCGACGGCGCAACTGGCGGGACGCGACCTGCATTTGCATCTTCCCGCTGAGAGCATCTCGATTTTCTCGCTGCAATAAATCGTGTCACGGCGTCGCGAGGTTCACGGTCCAATCGCTTAGCGAGTTGGGAACCAACGCCGTGACGCTGTGAGTAGATTCGTCGTAGTGCCAATCTTTAATGCTTTCGTCGCCCAGGCGAATCTCTTTCGGCGAAACGGTGACAGGCTGCATGGGAAGAATCGGTCCGGCGCGAACGTAGACGGGCAATTCGTCCAGCTTGGGAAGCAGCTTAATTTTCTCGGCATCCGTGTGGGCGCGAATACGTCCAGAAATCGTACCAAGTGCCGGCGGGAAGCTGGATTTGCTCCGCATCCAACATTTCCGTC
>DASXLU010000466.1:0-6905 GCA_036496065.1 Candidatus Acidiferrum sp. | reverse complement strand
AGAATGCCTTTTGCGTGCATCGCGGAGAGTGTGCGGCGTTGTTGGCTCCGGTAGCGAATGGTGGACTGCGCGAGGTGTCGCCGCCGACACTCTTGGTGGATGGGAATCTGAGTGTGCGGCTGAAGAAGAAGGGTGGGGATGTATTCGTGTGGAAGAAGACGGAGGTTTCAGCGACGGAAGAGAAGTTGAAGAAGTTGGCGGCGTTCCGCCAGGAGTTGGCGGAGATTTTGGAATTGAAAGGGAACGCGTAAGTTGCAATCGCGTTGGTAGTGGCAAGACGCAGCGAGCGAAGCGAGATTCATCGCGCGAAATTCGCGCGATGGCGCAGACATCCTCACTTCGAAGACTCCATTCGGAATGACGGATTTGTGACCGGTGTTGGACACGTACGAGGTCTCTTACCATAAGCAACAATTACGTCATTCCGAGCGTAGCTAGGAATCTCTCTTCGATTGCGGACTACACCCATGCGTCGATGGTTAGAGCGGCCCGCCTCAGAAGGCGGCCCCTACGAAGAAAGGGCCCGGATTGGCGCCCTTTCTGGGTTGATCTGACTTGAGATTATTTTACGGCTGATCGCTGCTCCCGCCGCCATTGCGCTGCGCTACTACTTTGCGCGCGTTTTCGTACAGGGCGCGGGCTTGCGGAATCGACTCCACGGCTTTCTGGACCTGCGGATCGGCCTCCAGAAGCACCTTGAATCCATCGGCCGTGCCGTAGTTAGACATGAACACTTCCTGCTTGATCTTGCGCTTCACCCAATCCAGATTTTCGGTGTACTCCGGCTCAGTGTAGTGAATGTTGTGCTTGCTCAGGTAATCGCGGAACTCATGCAGGACCTTGTCGTCCACTTCAAAGCTGCGCGACACGGTCGGTCTGGTACCCAGGAAATAGCGCGTGAAGCTGCCTACGCCTTGTTCGGCGGGGAAGAAGACATCGTCGCGATAGAGCTGTTCCTGAAACTTGGTGGGCTTGGCCGCGTCCACAATGATGTCCGGCGTGATGCCGCCGCCACCCGTAACGGAGCGCCCACTGTCAGTCTGGCGAATCTCCGTCGGATGCTCAGGCACTTTGCGCTCGTAGTGATATTCGTAAAGCGAGATGGATTTGTAATCGCGCTGAATCAGGCGTCCGCTCGGGGTGTAGTAACGCGCAGTGGTTAGCGCCAATCCCGTATTTTCGGCGAGCGGCGTAACAGTCTGCACCAGACCCTTGCCGAACGTGGTCTCACCAACGATGAGCCCGCGATCATGATCCTGCACAGCACCAGAAACGATTTCCGCGGCTGAAGCGGAATTGTTGTTCACGACGATCACGAGAGGCACGGTCATGCCCTGATTGCCCCGCACCGCGTAGAACGGGCGGTTGGGAGCGTTGCGGCCGTGATAGGAAACGATCAGTTGTCCCTTTTCCAGGAACATGTCGCCCACAGCAACGGCTTCGTTCAGAAGCCCGCCAGGATTGCCGCGCAGGTCGAAAATTAGGCCGTCGAGCGTGGGGGCGTTCAGATTCTTCAGAGCCTCGGCGATTTCGCGGTCAGTCGTTTCGTTGAACTGGGACAGCCGAATGTAGCCGATGCCGGGCTTCAGCATGAAAGCGATGTCCACGGAGTGGCGAGGAATCTCGTCGCGCGTAACCGTGAAAGGTAGTGAATCGGTATAGCCTTCGCGAGTGACCAGAATCTTTACGACAGTGCCCTTGGGGCCCTTGAGCATGTCAGCGACTTCGCTGGTGGTCAGGCCGTCTGTGGTCTTGTCGTCGACCTTGATGATGACGTCGCCCGGCCGCAAGCCTGCGTTGTATGCAGGCGCCCCTACATAAGGCGCAACCACCACAGTGTGGTTATCGCGGGGTGCGACCACCATGCCAACGCCATAATACTTGCCGCGCTGATCTTCACGAAGCAGCGCAAACTGGCGAGAATCGAAAAAATTCGAGTGCGGGTCCAGCATCCGCAACATGCCTGGGATCGCGCCCTGGTACACGGTCTTGTCGACATCAACCGGTTCGGCGTAATTGGACTGCACTACATCCAGAACCTTGGTGAAGTCGCGAACCGCGTTCTGATAGTCGTCCGATGAGGCCGAAGTGGCCTTTACGGATGGGCCATAAATACCGCCCAGCACCGCGGAGAGAATAAGAACTGCGACCACCAGTAGCAGGCCACGCCGTTCTGGATTCATGGATTACCTCGCCGTTTCATGCAAAAGTCCAGTATATCATGGCAAAAGCCATCTGGTGTTTGACTCTACCGCGTACCCTTTCTATGATGCAGACAGGGTGATTTTCGACACCTCTCGGCTATGTTAAGCATTCCGCACATGATCGTGGTGTTCATTGTGGTCCTGGTTGTCTTCGGGCCACAAAAGTTGCCCGAACTGGCGCGCAGCCTGGGCAAGCTGATGGCCGAGTTCCGCAAGGCCTCCGGTGACTTCAAGAGCGCGTTCGAAGACGAAATGCGCGACCTGGAACGGCAAGCGCGTGTCGCCGAATTGAAAAAACAGGCTGCGGAAGCTACCGCGGCTGCCGCAGATGGCGCCAAGAATCCGGTTCCAGCCGCAACTTTGGGTTCTCCTGCCGGAACCGAGGCATCGCCGGAATCCACGACCGACAACCGGCAGACCGAGGCGCCCGTGCTGACTCCTGCCGCCGATACGGTCGCCCGGTTAGACGCTTCCGAAGTCGAAACGATTCCGAATCCAGACGGTTCGACCTCGGCGGACGAGCAACGCAAGGCCACTCCTGCCGCGGAAGGCAATTCTTCTCCCTCCCATGACCAACAGCAGCCAGCGTGACACGTCGCTAGCAGGCCGGCTTGAAGAAGCCGGCGGCCAGATGACGTTTTTCGAGCACCTGACCGAACTGCGTAAGCGCATCATCAATTCGCTTTACGCGATCGGCATCGGCGCATTCATCGGCGTTTACCTTTCGCCAAAACTAATTCGCTTTATCAACGAACCGATGTTGAAGGCGCTGAAGGATGCTGGCTTCGATTCAAAGCTGTATTACAACCATCCCGCGGGCGCGCTGAACCTCGTCATTACCTTCGGCGTGTACTTGGGAATCGTGATGGCTTCGCCGTGGGTGCTGTACCAGTTGTGGCTTTTCGTGGCGCCTGCTTTGTACAAGCACGAGCGCAGCGCGGTGACGGGATTTTTGTTCTCGACGGTGTTTCTGTTTTTGTCGGGAATTGCGTTCGGATATTTCATCACGCTGCCGTACATGCTGCATTTTCTGGTGGGTTTCCAGCAATTCGGCGGGTCGGTAGCTCCGCTACTCAGCATCAACGAATATTTCGATTTGATTCTGATGGTGCTCCTCGGCTTGGGGCTGGTCTTCGAGTTGCCGATTCTGATTTTCTTTCTGTCTCTGTTTGGAATTGTGACCCCGAAATTCTTGTGGAAAAACGTGCGCTACGCCATTTTGCTGATCTCCATTGTGGCGGCAATTATCGTGCCTACGCCCGACGCTACAACGATGTTGATCTTCATGGCGCCAATGATTGGGCTGTATTTCGTGGGCATGGCGGTCTCAGCAGTAGTGGTGCGCAACAAGGCTAAGAGATTGGCGGCCGAGGGTGCGGGGACCTCCGTATGAAGAATTGGAGAGGTGGCTCGCGCCTGCTCGCCGGGATGATAGTTCTGCTTGCGTTCGTAATTCTCGGCTGCAAGTCTGGCAACAGCAATAGTTCGGCCTCATCAAATCCTCCCTTTATGAGCGCTGTAGCGGGCAACGCTCCAAAGCCTGCAGACGCCGCCCCTCCCGCAGATACGACGGGCGGATTCGATGGGAACAAGGCGTACGAACAGGTCGTCAAGCAGGTCAGTTTCGGACCGCGGCCTCCGGGATCGCCAGCCATCGCAAAATTGCAGGATTACATGGTGACGGAGCTGAAGTCGTACGGCTGCACCGTGGAAACGGACTCGTTTTCGGCAGACACACCCGACGGCCGAGTACCAATGAAAAATATTCTGGTGAAAATTCCCGGGGAAAAGCCCGGCATCATTTTGCTGGGCACGCACTACGACACCAAGAAATTGGACAATTTTGTGGGTGCGGATGATGGGGGATCGTCAACCGGAGTGATGCTGGAAATGGCGCGGTTGCTATGCGGGCAAAAGCAACCAGGGAAATACGCCGTGTGGATCGCGTTTTTCGATGCGGAAGAAGCGTTCAATCGCGACTGGAAGGACCCGGACCACACCTACGGCAGCCGGCAGATGGCGGCGCAACTGGCGGCGAGCGGCGATTTGCCGAAGGTGAAGGCGTTTATTCTGGCAGACCTGGTGGGTGGCAAGACGGCGCATTTCCCGCGAGACCCAGAGTCTACGAAGTGGGTGGTGGATCTGGTATGGAGCGTGGCCAACCGGCTGGGATATTCGAACTTATTCGTGGATACGATAAGCGGGCCGGGCGGCGATGATCACTTTTCGTTTACGAGCCGGAAGGTGCCTTCGGTAGACATCATCAGCCTGAACAATACCGACACGCCGTATTGGCATACGCCGGAAGATACGCTCGATAAAGTCAGCCCAAAGACGCTGGCTTATGTCGGGCATACAATTCTGGAGTCGGTACACGAACTCGAGAAGAGATAGCCTGACGGAGTTCTTCCCGCCATATCATTCGTGTAGACGGCCTTGGCCTCGACTCTACCCTGCATGCATCGCGCTTCACCAGGATTGCTCCGTTAAGCCCAGGTGTCATCCCGACCGTAAGTCCGCTGGTTTTGCGGACTGAAGCGGAGGGATCGCGGCAGGGATGCGGCAATGATGGGGCAAGTATGATTCCGAGCACTGCCGTGCGCGCGGACATCCTTTACGAATGATGCATCGCAAGATTCTGTGGCGAAGCCACGAAAGTTACTTCCCGATCTTTTATGACTTGCGAGTGCTTCTGGAAGGCGTCATCGTCACGATACGGGAAATCGGAACGGTAGTGGCTGCCGCGACTTTCTTCGCGGGCTAAGGCCGAGCGGGTTATCAGACCCGCCAGCGTATGCAGGTTACGCAGTTCGTGCTCGAAACGATTGGGCTTGTCGGTGTGGGGCACTTCAATTGATTGCAACGTCGCCAGAGCAGACGCCAGTTCCTTCCCGTTGCGCAGAATTCCAACATGGCTCCAAAGCAACTCACGCAATTTCTGCAACTGCTCGGAAGCCGCGTGTCGGAACTTTGCGTGAGGCGACGCGCCGTCGTGCGGTTCGCCGGGCTGAGGAGCGAGCACACCAGGCAGCGGGCCATGTTTCTTTCCTGATGCGGGCGCATCTTTCTTCATGGCGTCGCCCGCACGCGATCCGAATACCAGGCCTTCGAGAAGGGAATTGCTGACGAGGCGGTTGGCGCCATGAACGCCGTTGGTGGCTACTTCGCCGGCCGCATACAAGCCGGGAATGGACGTGCGTCCACAAAGATCCGTCTTTACTCCGCCCATCATGAAGTGGGCTGCTGGGCTCACGGGCGCAAGATCCCCCGCAAGATCCAGACCGTAGTTGAGGCAACTCGAATAGATATGCGGGAAACGTTTCTGGAAAAAGTCCGGCGATCTGGAAGTCATGTCGAGATAAACGAACGGACTTCCGGTCTTATGCATTTCCGCAACAATCGAACGCGCCAGCACATCGCGCGGGGCGAGTTCCTGCGCTTCGTGGTAACGCTTCATGAAGCGCTCGAGGTTAACGTTGCGTAGCACAGCGCCACCTTCACTGCGCAATGCTTCGCTGAGGAGAAAACGAGGAGCATCCTTGACGGCCAGGGCGGTCGGATGAAACTGCACAAACTCCATGTCCGAAAGAACCGCGCCCGCCTCGTACGCAATCGAGAATCCATCTCCGGTGGCGACGTCGGGATTAGTAGTTTCGCGATAAAGCTGCCCAAGGCCGCCAGTGGCCAAAAGCACGGCTCCAGCCAAAATTTCGTGCGAACTACCGTCCGTTTCGTCCAGAAATCGCACACCGACGGCGCGACCATGCCCTAGAATCACGCTCGTAGTAAACGTGTGTGCGCGCAAATGGAGATGCGGAATGGCATGAGCGCGAGCGAGAAGCGTGCGACTGATTTCGCGCCCGGTAGAGTCGCCATTGGCGTGAAGAATACGCGACCGGCTATGCGCCGCCTCGCGTGTGAAAGCTAGTTTGCTGCCGGAGCGGTCGAATTCGGCGCCCCACTCAATGAGCTGCGCAATGTATTTCGGGCCTTCGTCGACGAGCAGAGCGACAGCTTGCGCATCACAGAGACCATCGCCAGCGTTTAACGTGTCTTGTTGGTGCAGCGAGATTTGGTCTTCATCGCTGAGTGCGACAGCAATGCCGCCTTGGGCGTACGCGGTGGCCGATTCATTTAGATGGGATTTTGCAAGGACGAGGACACTACCAGCTTGGCTGAGTTCGATTGCCGCACAGAGACCGGCGACGCCCGAACCCACCACCACGTAATCGACGCGATACGATTTCTGCGAAAGCATAGTTCTGACTCATCATTCGCGATGCGGGTATGGTAGCACGAAGAATTTGGACAAATGATGATTTCCATCGAAAACAGAAAGAACCACGCTGCGAGGATGCGTTTTAACAGCTCTGTCAATTCTTCGGTGGCTGGCGCCATTGTGTTACATTGAAATAATCCACGTTCTGCGATGAAATCTGCAAACTCCAAAGCCATTCGTGTTCGAGCCTCCGCCGGGAGCTACGAAGTCCTCTGTGGTAGTGGACTGCTGAAACAAATCGGCACAGCGATTGCTCGACTCGGCGAGTTTTCTAGCGTGCATGTGTTGTCTTCGGCGAAAGTCTGGCGCGCTGTCGGAAAACAAGTGCAAAACGGCCTGCGGCGCAACGGGAAACTTAACATTCATTTGTTTGACGATGCGGAGTCCGCGAAGAATCTGCGGACGGTTGAGGAAATCGCGCG
>DASXLU010000465.1:0-7194 GCA_036496065.1 Candidatus Acidiferrum sp. | reverse complement strand
ATTGCGTTCCGTGGGCCGCAGGGGCGCCGGGCAATGCCAGAGGAGCCGCGGCGGGAGGTGGTGGCTGCGTGGGACGCGCTTGTGGCGCTGGCGGTTGCGCCGCGGACGCTGCCGGAGTTGCCGGTGCGCCATCGGCTTGCGATTGCGGAGCGCTTCCGGAGATGACGGCTTCAATGTCCTGCTTGGTGATGCGGCCGCCCGTGCCTGTTCCTTCAATGGACCCCAAGTCGACGTTGTGCTCTTTCGCCATGCGGCGAACGAGCGGGGAAGAATGGATGCGTTCCGTGCCGGTAGAACCTGAAGAGGCTGCAGCGGGAGCGGCGGCGCTGGCGGCAGGAGGCGGCGGAGGCGCAGCTTGTTTTGCAGGCGCTGGGGCCGGTGCGTTGGCAGCGGGAGCGGGAGCGGCAGGCTTTGCGGCTGCCGGGGCGGGTGCCGGAGCAGAAGCTGCGGCCGATCCGGCGCCGTCAATCACGGCGACCACTGTCTGGATGGGCACGGTCTGGCCTTCGGTAATCTTAATTTCTTTCAGAACGCCGGCCGAGGGCGATGGAATTTCGGCGTCGACTTTATCGGTGGAGATTTCGAAGAGAGGCTCGTCGCGCTCGACCTTGTCGCCGGGCTTCTTGAGCCACTTGGTGATGGTGCCTTCAAAGATGCTTTCGCCCATTTGGGGCATGACGACATCAACTGCCATGGGATTGTTCTCCTTGCCTTGTGGAACTTCCGGAAGCCGAGGCGCTCTTGGCCGATCGTCGGTTGGAAGTCAACCATATTAGTTTACAAGCAAAGGCAAGGGACGGAAAGTCCGAGGCGCAAATCCAGCGAAAAGGGCTGGCTCGGCGCGCGTCAGGGCTTGGCGGCAAAAACGAAGTTGACGGTCTGCGGCTCGGAAGAAGATACGGTAATTTCCTGAGTCTTCGTGCCGAAGGATTCGTGCCAGGCGGTGAGCGTGTAATGTCCGGGCGGCAATTCCGGCAAATTGAAATGGCCGGAATCGTCGGTAACGGCGAAGTAGCCATTCTTCAGGACCGCGAAATAGCCCTGCATCCACGGATGAATGTTGCACTTCACCGGAATGAACTCTTCCTGCTCGTAGGCATACGAGAACGGCGGGACGCCGGGCGGCTGAATTTTGTTCCACTCGCGATTAATACGGGCGATGGGATGAATGTTGTGCGAGAAAGGATCACTGTTGGAGATTTTGACTTCCTGGCCGACGCGGAATGCCAGCACATGCGTGGTGTAGTGGCAGCCTTGCTGGTCGAAAATCGCCGGCGGCAAAGCAGGCGGTCCTACGGATGGAGCGCCGCCTGAAACGTAAACGACCACGTTGCGCAGGCTGTTTCCCGGTCCGGCCACAACGGTTTCCGGGTAGAGCGGCTGCGATTCGTGCATCTTGACGCAGGGCGGCTCTTTGGAAACGTCCAGCGGTTTGAATTTCGGTGCGGTGCCGGTGAAGGTCACTTTACCGGAGACAGTTGCACCCGCCGGCCCCGCGTTGGCCGGAATCGAAGTCGCCAGCGATGCGAACGAGCATAGAAGTACTGCGGAAAAGGTCGCGAATCGCATCCCCATTCTTCCTCCTTGCCAAGGGATCCGAGATTGGCCTAACAAATCTGATTGAGATTGGCGCGTCCCCCATGAGTGGTTCCCCTCAAACCACGACGCACGCACTCCATGTGATTACTGAGTGTAGAATGATGCGGAAGTAGTATGAGCGTAGAAGCGTACGGATGCAGTCAATCAGACATTGACGAGTTAGGACAGTTCACAACTCGGAGCTAGAATCGCGCCAAGTCTTTCGCGGCAGTAAAAACCTTTTGAGCATTAGGAAGAAAGGCTTCTTCGAGCGTAGGCGCATACGGCACCGGGGTATCGAGTGAAGCGACCCGCACGAGCGGCCCGTCGAGATCGTGAAAGGCTTTCTCCGCCAGGATCGCGGCAATTTCGCCGGCGATGCCGCCGGTTTTGGTGTCTTCGTGGACGACCAGGCACTTGTTGGTCTTTTTCACGGACTGCAGAATCGTTTCCTCGTCGAGCGGCATCAGGGTGCGCAGGTCGATGACCTCGGCTTCCACGCCTTCTTTCGCGAGCTCGCCGGCGGCTTCGAGCGAAGTGTGCATCATGGCTGCGTAGGAAAGGATGGTGAGGTGCTTGCCTTCGCGGCGAATCGCGGCTTTGCCGAGCGGCACGATGTAATCGTCGGCGGGAATCTCTTCCTTGATGCGACGGTAGAGAAATTTGTGTTCGAAAAAAAGTACGGGATTATTGTCGCGAATGCTGGCCTTCATCAGTCCCTTGGCGTCGTAGGGCGTGGACGGATAGACGATTTTCAGCCCAGGCGTGTGCAGGAAATACATTTCGGGATTGGCGGAGTGGAATGGACCGCCGTGCACCCCGCCACCCGATGGGCCACGCACAACCATCGGGGACGGCGCGTTCCAGAGGTAATGGCCTTTGGCGACAAAATTGGTGAGCTGATTGAAACAGCAGGCGATGAAATCGATGAACTGCATTTCGGCCACGGGACGCAGCCCTAGATAACTCATGCCGCAAGCCGCGCCGATAATGGCGCTCTCGCTGATGGGCGTGTCGATGACGCGTTCCCAGCCGAATTTTTCGAGCAAGCCTTCAGTGACTTTGAACGCGCCGCCGTAAACGCTGACATCTTCGCCGATCACCACCACGCGAGGGTCGGCAGCCATCTCTTCGAACAAGGCCTGGCGAATCGCTTCGAGAAACGTGATGGGAGCCATGTTAGCGCGCTCCCTTTTTCGCAGATTTCTTGGCTGGAGAAACCGGAGCGCGATTGGGTGCGGATTTGGCGGCCGGTTTTGCGCCGTTGGATTTGCGGTCGGTGGCTTTCAGCCCGTTGCCGGATGCAGGCAGCGCTGCGGGAATGAACTGAATAGGTCCTGCGGGCGCGCCAAAGTCAGCCTTGTGGGTGTAGTCGGGCCAAGCGTTCTTCACGCTGGATTTGGGGGGTTGAACTTCGGCGATGGGCCGTTCCCACTTGGGTTGAATGTCGTGGCACTCGGGGCCGGTGCAATACACGCCTTGGGCGGCAAGTTCCGGCGGAGGCATGGGGGAGTTTTCGGCAAACTCGCGTTCCTTTTCGAGCAGCGCGGAAATTTTACTCTCGATTTCCTTTTTGCTCTTGGCGTCGAGAATTTTTTCGTCCATCAGAAATTGTTCGAATAGGGCGATGGGATCGCGCTTTTCCCAGTATTCGAGTTCCTTTGGCGGAACATACTCGGCAGGATCGTGCTGCGCGTGGCCGCGGCGGCGAAACGTTTTCACTTCGATCAGCACCGGACCTTCGCCCGCACGGGCGTGATCGACAGCTTCTTTGGCGGCAGTGTAAACGGCGACGACATCATTGCCATCGACGATGTAGCTGGCGATTCCGTAGGCTTTGGCGCGGTCTGCAAGATTCTCGATGGGCACCTGGCGGCGCACTGGAGTGGAGTAGGCCCACTGATTGTTTTCGAGCACGAGGACCAGCGCGGCTTTTTGTACTGCTGCGAAGTTGAGTCCTTCGTGAAACACGCCGGTGGAACTGCCGCCATCGCCAATCCACGTGAGCGCGACGATCTTCTGGCCGAGATAGCGCCCGGCCATGGCAACACCCGCCATCACTGGAATTAAATCACCGAGCATGGAGATGGGCGAAACGATATGAAGGTTTTCCAGGTCGCCAAAATGGCTGGTGCCGTCTTTGCCTTGCGTGGGCGAAGTGAATTTGGCCATGTGTTGTGTGAAAATGTCGCGCGGGGGAACGCCTTTGACGAGCAGGGCCCCGATGTTGCGAATCATAGGAGCGAGCCAGTCGCGCTTTTCGAGGGCGTAGGCGGTGCCAACGGAGATAGCTTCCTGGCCGAGGCTGGAATAGAGTCCGCCGACGATTTTATTCTGGCGGAAAAGCCGGGTCATCGTTTCCTCGACCTCGCGGTTCAGCCGCATGAAATAGTAAAGGTCGAGATATTGTTGGCGAGACAGTTTGGCTTTGCTGCGGATTTCAGACTGAGGCATGGCGCAAGAATCTCCGAAAGAGCGTTCGGTCCTCTATCTTAAAACGAAGGCAGCATGGCAACCTAATCGGCGCCGCGCCGAAATGCGGCGAGTGCGGCATCGCGTAGAATACGGTCGGCGAAATTGCAAGGAGTACACGGATGAGAATCGTGAGACCGGCGAAGGCGGAAGACAACGGCGCGATCTGGCAGATTCTTGAGCCGACGGTGAGAGCGGGGGAGACGTACCCGCTTCCCCGTGAAATGAACGAGATGGATGTGTTGGCATTCTGGACGGCGCCGGGGCACGAAGTGTTCGTTGTCGAAGAAGATGGCGTGGCGGTCGGCACGTATTTCCTGCGAGCGAATCAAAAAGGCGGCGGGGCGCATGTGGCCAATTGCGGCTACGTAACTGCAGAGGCGGCGCAAGGCCGGGGGATCGCACGAATGATGTGCGAGCATTCTCTGGAGCGAGCGCGAGCTAGAGGATTTCGCGCGATGCAATTCAATTTTGTGGTGGCTACGAACGAGAATGCGGTGAAATTATGGCAGAGCTGCGGCTTTGAAATTGTGGGGAGATTGCCGGAAGTATTTCTGCACCCGCGATTCGGATACGTGGATGCGCTAGTGATGTATCACAGACTTTAGATCAGATTCCGGAGTCGGGGGTAAATCCCCTAGCAAAGGTGCGCCGAGCCGGAGACGTGAGGAACGAAAATTCCCACGCCCCGGCGCGCGACGCGATACTGCGAATCACGGCTTGGATTGTGGAGGCGGCTGTTGCGATTGTGGCTGTGCCTGAGGCGGAGCTTGGGGCTGAGCCTGAGGTTGTGCAGAAGGGGCAGCAGCCGGCTGGCTTTCGGTTTTCGGCGCGATCGATAGCAGCTCGACTTCAAAAATCAGCGTGGAGTTCGGGCCAATGTCGGGCCCGGCGCCGCGATCACCGTAGGCGAGGTCGGAAGGAATGAACAGCTCGTACTTGGAGCCTACGGGCATAAGTTGCAGAGCTTCGGTCCAACCCTTGATGATCTGGCCTACAGGAAAAGTGGCGGGCTGGCCGCGCTTGTAGGAGCTGTCGAATTCCTTGCCGTCGAGCAACGTGCCTTTGTACTGGACGGTGACTGTGTCCGCCGCGGTGGGCTTGGGTCCGGTCCCTTGCGAAATGACTTTGTATTGCAGGCCGTCCGCAGTGGTAACGATGCCCGGCTTGGATTTATTGGAGGCCAGGAAAGTATCGCCGGCCGTTTTGTTGGCGGTTCCCGCCTGGGCGCGAGCTTCTTCGGCTTTCTTCTTCATGTCGGCCTGAAGCGAAACGATCGCGGCCTGCGCTTCCTGATCGGTGAGGAGCGGCTTGGTGCCCGCGATGCCGTCCTTCAGACCGCGCAACAGAATGCTGGGGTCAACGTCGACGCCATCTTTTTTCATGCTCTTGCCGATGTTGATTCCGATGGCATAGCTGACTTTATCTTTATTAGTTTTGAGAGCCAGTGGAGCAGCGCTCTTGGAAGTGGTTGTGCCCGTTTTGGGGGCTGGAGCTTTTTGGGTTTTCGCCGCAGGAGCTGCCGTGGAGCCGGAAGCAGGAGCCTGGGGCGCGTTGGGGGCGGGAGTCTGATGAGCCAGGCAATTGCCGGCCAAGAGCAGCGCTGCCGCGCAGAGTGTTACCGATGAGAATATGAGTGGTCTTTGCATCCAGTTATTGTCCCATTGGTTGTAATCACTCGCAAATTGCGTAGCGGCAGGTGTCCCAAGGGTTAAGTGAGGTGCGGGAATGAAGCGAGGTGCGCGTCCAGTTCTTCGCGATTGATAGGCTGTGGAGCGAAGTCGAATACATCGCAAAAGTGGCTGGCGAGGTGGGGACGAACTTCGTCGAGGGTGATACTTCGCGACAAGAGTTTTTCGAGCGAAGTGGCTTTCCGATCGGCAATACCGCAGGGAATAATCAGGTCGAAGTAGCGCAAGTCAGTAGCGACGTTGTAGGCAAAACCGTGCGAAGTGACCCAGCGGCTGAGGTGAACGCCGATCGCGGCAAGCTTTTCTTCGGCTTTGGATGCTAGGACCCAGATACCGGTTTTTCCCTGGACGCGAAAGGCGGAAACCCCAAAATCGGCGGAGGCGCGAATCATGGAATCTTCGAGCGAGCGAACGTACCAGTGGACATCGCGACGGATCAGATCGAGATTCAGGATAGGGTAGCCAACAATCTGGCCGGGACCGTGGTAGGTAATGTCGCCGCCGCGGTTGGTCTCGTGGAGGGCAACACCTTTTTGGCGAAGCACATGTTCATTGGCAAGAAGATTGGAGCGATTGCCGCTGCGGCCGAGAGTGAGAACGTGCGGATGCTGGCAGAAGAGCAGAACGTCGTCGATTGCGCCGGCTTTGCGGGCGGCTACGATGCGTTCTTGCAAAGCGACGGCGTCGGCAAAAGAGATGAGACCAATGTCGACGACGAGAAGAGTTTTCATGGATAAGTTGCGCCGAAACTAACGAATGCCACAATTTCGCGGGTGGTGCAACTGAAAGTCAGGTGAGGCCCTGAGCGGCTAAAGCCGAATTTGATTTGTGCGGTAAAGGTGCGACTGAAGTCGAGACCTCCCATCCTGTCCCATCAGATCTTAGCCAGTTTCACCTTATGCGTTCGCGTTACGAACTTGCAGCCGCAGCATTTGCGCTGCGGGCTAGACGTTGATCTGCAGGCCGCGTACTGAGGCGAAGGCATCGCCCATGCCCTCCCAGACTGTGGGATGCGCGTGCATCATGTTCATCATGTCGTCCACGGTGCCCTCGAGATTCAGCACGGTGGCGGCTTCGGAGAGAATTTCCGTGGCGAGCGGCCCGATGATGTGAATACCGAGTACCTCGCCGTATTTTTCGTCGGAGACCACTTTGATGAAGCCGCCGTGATTGCCGAGGATGGTGGCCTTGCTGTTGCCGACGAAGGGAAATTTGCCGACCTTGACCTGATAGCCCGCATCGCGCGCCTGCTTTTCGGTGAGGCCGATGGAACCGATCTGCGGCTCGCAATAGGTGGCATTGGGAACGCGGGTCTTGAGAATCTTGTGCGTAGGTTTGCCGGCGATGTGCGTCACCGCGACGATACCCTCCATCATGGCGGCGTGCGCCAGTTGCGGCATGCCGGCGACGATATCGCCAATGGCGTAGAGGCCCGGTTCGTCGGTCTGCATCA
>DASXLU010000464.1:0-8712 GCA_036496065.1 Candidatus Acidiferrum sp. | reverse complement strand
CCGGCGTCGGTGCCAAAGGCGATTTTCGCGCCAGACTGAAAGGCGTGACGAAAGTTTTCACGTTGCAGTCGCCCCAGTTTCTTTTCTTTCTCGATCGATTCTGGCAGCATGCCCACCTTTTCGCCTTGCGAAAGAATGTAGTCGTCGTTGTATATGTCGAACACGAGATACGTGCCACGCTGCTTGGCAAGCGCAATGCCCTCGTCGTCAATCAGGCTGGAATGCTCGATGGAGTCGATGCCAGCGCGAATCGCATCCTTGATCGATTGCGTGCCGTGCGCGTGCGCGGCCACTTTTCGTCCGAGTTTGTGAGCCTCTTCGGCGATAGCGGTAAGCTCTTCCAGTGAGTATTGCGGCGTGCCCGGCTGGTCGCCTTTGCTGAGTACTCCACCGGAAGCGCACACCTTGATCACGTCCGCGCCATACTTCACCACTTCGCGAACTTTCGCGCGCGCCGGCCAGGGCCCATCCGCAACGCCCGCTTCCTTGTAGTGGAATTCGAATGGCAGAAGATTGTTGTCGCAATGGCCTCCGGTAATGCCCAGCGGCGGTCCGGAAACGAACATGCGAGGACCCGGGATATCGCCCGCATTAATGCCGTCGCGTACCGCCACATCGCTGAACCCGCCCGCGCCAACGTTGCGCACCGTGGTGAAGCCCGCGCGCACGGTTTTGTTGGCGTTTTTCGCGCCGGTGATCGCCTCGCGTGGAATGGATACGCCGAGCCCTTCGTAGCCGGACATATAAGGATCGGCGGTAATGTGCGTGTGTACATCAATCAAGCCCGGCAGGCACGTCATGCTGGAAAGATCGATTGGGGTGACGCCTTGCGGCAGCGGCGCCGATGCTGAGGCGCCCACAGCGGTAATCGTTCCATTTTCATTGAAGGTCACCACCTGGTCGGAAAGCATTTTGCCGGATCGGACATCCAGCAGCTTTCCGCAGCGGACCGCACCCGGACCCGCAAGCAGCGCCGGGGCAAACGTCAAGATAAGCAGACAGATGCGTAGTGAAAATTTCATGAGGCTCCTGTGAAAAAAGTGAACCGCCTCACAATACAAAATCGCGGCAATTTTGGAAAACTTATTTTATCGGTCGCATCGGGTGTGTTGTGTCGCCCGGCTTTGGCCGGTCGGCTGGCGGCGTGGGATTCCCAGCAAAGGAACGCACCAGGTATACGAGTTGCCAGCGCTGGCTCTCGGTCAGCCGTTTTTTGAACGAGGGCATGGGCTTGCGGCCTTCGGTGATCTGATAATAAATCTCGCCATCGGTGACTTTGCTCATCTTTTCGGCGTTGGTCAGGTCGGCCGGTGGCGGGTCGTACATCATCGCTTCGGAACCATCGCCTTTTCCCGTGTCTCCGTGGCAATTCACGCAGCGATCCTGATAAATCTGCTTTGTGGCTGTAATATTCGCCTCGGAAGGTGGAATTGGATTTTTTAGGGATTTTGCATCCGCAGGCACAACCCACGGCGTTTTCTGGAACACGGCGAATCCGATCGACAGGAGGATCAGCGCCAGCGTGCAGGCTAGAAGTATCTTGCGCAACCTGAGATTTCGCTTTGGCTTGTCATTCATAGCGCATCGCAGAGTTTCGCATATTTAAGCCGGGCGCGTGAAGCCGAAGCATCATCACTAGCAGACGACACTTCTGGATTGGCGGCATCAATTCGTGCGGCGCAACACCAGCAGGGTAAGGTCATCAGTACGTTTTCCCGCTGACGAAAAATTCCGAATCTCTTCCAGGCAACCCGCCAGCATTTTCTCCGGATGCACCGCAGCGTAACGCGACGCCATCGCCTCTACCCGGTTCACGCCGTATTCGACTCCGGCGGGATTGAAGCTTTCCGTCAAACCATCGGTGTAGAGGAACAAGCTGTCGCCGGGATCGAGTGAAAGTTGGCACACGGGAAACACTGTATCGCAAAACATTCCCAGCGGCATGCCCGTTGCCGCGCGCGAGCACACGCCTTTGCCGCTAAGATGCAGCAACGGCAGGTGTCCGGCGCTGGCGTATTCCACTTTGCCATTGGGCCACGCGCGTCCAACAATCAACGTGGCGAACTGGCCCGCAGTCGTGCTTTCACAGAACAGCCGATTCGCATGCGCGACCATTTGCTGCAGCGGCAGATTTTGCCCGGCAAGCGCCCGGAATGTGGCGTGCAGATGGCTCATCAACATTGACGCCGCCACGCCTTTGCCTGCCACATCGCCCAGCAGAAACAGAAACGCGCCATCCGATTCGATTAGGTCACAATAATCGCCGCTCACCAGGTTGGACGGCTGGTAGTGATACCGCGCTTCCCATCCAGCAGTGGACCAATCGGCGCGTGGTAGCAGCGCACGCTGCATACTTGCAGCCAGTGTCAGGTCGTGTTCCAGTGCGCGCTGCTCATCGTGCGAGAGGTGATCGAGACAGACACGCACCAAAGGATCACAGATCAAGCGATCGGCTTCGATTGATTCGTGACACGTTTCGCAAATTCCGAATGTGCCTTCCTGGATGCGTGCCAAAGCCTCATCCACACTGGCAAGCAGTTCGTGAACTCCGGGCTCATGCACGGGAGCTTGCGCTACGGCCAGGAGCCGTTCGCGACGCCGTTCGAGTTCTTTACCGAGATAAGTCTGTTCTGCTGTGGCCATATTTTCCTCTGGCACAGTTTGCTGTTTTGCCGCGGAGAATTCCATCCGGTTTGTACCTCCAAACTAGCGAGGTTGACGCCAATCCTAGAATGCGACCCAGGCCAACCATCGCGCTAGCCGATTGCTAATCGGATGCGGCAAAAGTGTGTTCCGGCACCTCGTTTTCCCCCACTTTTTCGATCAAAAAGGGCCAAATTGGCGTCGAAAATCGGTCGGATTTGGGGCCAAATTTACTCCCAATTTGCCCTAATTTGGCCTAAATTGGACTCTAATTTGCCCTTAAACCCGGCATTTTGCAGCAATAATGGTGATATCGTCGTGCTGTTCATGAACGCTGTAGCGGCGCACCGCCTCCACAACCGCGTTCACCACGCTTTCCGGGCATTCTCCACACCGCGTGCGTATTTCGTTCACCAAGGATTCTTCGCCGAACTCTTCGTCCGTCGCGTTCATGGCTTCGGTGACGCCGTCAGTGTACAGCACCAGCGTATCGCCGGGCGAAAGTTGGCGTTCGTTCATCGGGCAATCCCAATCTTTGTACAGGCCCAGCACCGTGCAGGTGGAATCGAGATGATCGAGCGAGCCGTCGCCACGTAAAAGCAGGGCAGGCAGATGCCCACAATTGATGTAGCGCATGTTCCGCGTGGTTTCCTCGTACTCTGCGAAAAATAGCGTGGCGTACGCGCCGTCAGCGGTGCTGTCGCAAAATAGTTGGTTCACCGCGCGCAGCAGTCGCTGCGGTTGATCGAGTGCAATCGCACACTGGCTGCGCAGGATCGCCTGTAAGTTAGCCATAAGCAGCGCGGCGGCAATGCCTTTACCGGAAATGTCGCCAATCACCAGGCCCAAGCGCGTTTCGCCGAGGTTCAGGAAATCGTAGTAATCGCCGCCCACTTGCCGGGCTTGGATGCAAACGCCAGCGTACTCCAGTGTTTTGCATTGCGGAGGCGATTGCGGAAAGAGCCGGGCTTGAACGCGTTGCGCGATTTCCAGTTCATGCACCGCACGACGCTCGGCTTCGATCTTTTCGGCGGTGATGCGCCGCTGCTTTTCGATTTCGCGGCTGAACTCGTCGAAGCCGACCAGCGCGAACGAGTTCCCGTCGATATCCTTGAACCGTGTGAATATGCCTCCCCAAACAGGGTCTTGCGCTTCGGCGTCGCCTGGGTTCGCTGAAACCGTGTGCCGGTCGTATTTGATTCTTCGCAGCCTGGGCGTATGGGAAAAAATCACCCCGCGTTTTCGCCAGCGGTTGAATTGCTCGGCCACATCGTCGGTGACGAAGGCCACTTGAGTGGAGCGGCCGATAAGCTGCGTTTCGAAGGAGTTTGGTTTGGGGACCACAAGCGTGAGCAAAGCGGAACCATCCGGGGGCGCGACCGCCACCCAGCGATCTCCGGTCTGGAAGCGCGCGTCGAACGCCACGGTGAAGCCGAGTTGCTCGACGTAAAAGTGCAAACTCTGCTCGTAGTCGCGAACAAAGACGGTGACCTGTTGCAATCGAAGATACGGATGGTTGTTCACCGTGCGCGATTATAAACGCAAACTTTGTAAACTCGTGCGGCTCTATGTGCTGCGAGTCGATGAGACCTTGACGCACCCTTGGGCGGGCGCTAAAGTTTGAAAAACAGGCGGCGCTCAGCTTATTCACCGGGAAAATAAGGTTCCTATGGCCCACGCAAATGCGTACCGACCCACTCGGATCGTTGCCGCTGTAGTTTGCCTCCTCGCGATACTCTTCCTGATTCTGGCTTTTTCCGCGCGCGATAATTCCATCACCTGGGATGAAGACGATCACATTTATGCAGGCTACATGTCCTGGAAGCACGGGGACTTCGGCCTGAATCCCGAGCACCCTCCGCTTGTGAAATCGATTGCGGCACTGCCGTTGTTGGATATGCCTTTGAAAGTTCCCGCCTTGCAGGGTCGATTCTTCAAGCTGGATGCTTTCCTGGGCGGCAAGGACTTCCTGTTCAAGAATGATGCGAACCAGATGCTGCTGCGCGCCCGGCTGGCGGTTTCCTTGCTGACTGTGCTTACGGCGTTTCTAGTCTTTGCTGCCGCGCGTGAAATGTTCGGCCTGGGTGCAGGCTTTCTGGCATTGATCTTGGTCATGTTTGATCCGAATATTCTGGCGCACGGCGCGGTGGTTGGGACGGACATGGGGCTGTCGTGCTTCATGTTTGCGTCGGTGTACGCCTTCTATAGATACGTCAAAGCGCCATCCGCATGGCGATTAGTTGTCGTTGGAATTGCCGCGGGACTGGCGCTCGCCTCAAAACACACGGGCATACTAGTTTTTCCGATGCTTTTCCTGCTGGCGCTCACCGAAATCGTGTTTCGCAATAATCGTGTGCAAGAAGCTCTTCCCACAGCCACAACAAGAGGACAGCGCACACTTCGGCTGGGACTTGCGCTGGTACTCGTCAGTTTTATCTCGATAGGAATTTTGTGGGCGTTTTACGGTTTCCGCTACCAGGCCCGCGAGGACCATTTGCAGATCAATCCGCCATACGCGGAATTTGTGCAGCAATTGTCGCGACCGAGAGATGTTCGCCTCCTTAGCACGGTGGGCCGGCTGCATCTTCTTCCCGAATCTTACTTGTACGGCTTAGCCGATGTGCGAATCATGTCGGATTTTTATACCAGCTATATCTTCGGGAAAACGTATCCACATGGAGTTTGGTTCTACTTCCCTGCCGCTATCCTGATTAAATCGACGCTGCCATTTCTGATTCTGTTGCTGCTAACGGGATGGGCTATTGCCACGGGGCGGCTTACCGGACGGCGCGAAATTCTATTCCTCACGATTCCCCCGGCATTTCATTTGCTGATTGCGATGAGTGCGGGCATGAACATCGGCGTGCGGCACATCTTGCCGCTTTATGTTTTCCTGGGCGTGCTGATCGCCGGAGCAGCCTGGAAGCTGATTCAGCACAATCGCCGCTGGGCGTATGTGGTGGCGGCGCTGCTGCTATTTCAGGCAGTCTCTTCGCTGCGCACCTATCCGGCGTTTTTGGCCTATGCCAACGAACTTTGGGGAGGGCCCTCGCAAAGTTATAGGCTGCTGAGCGATTCGAATACCGATTGGGCGCAACAACTAAAGGGGACTAAGCGCTATCTCGACCAGCGCGGCGTGAAAGATTGCTGGTTCGTTTATTTTGCGGAAGGTGTGGTGGACGCCAGCTACTATGGCATTCCCTGCAAGCCTTTGCCGACGGCCGATTCGCTGTGGGTGAACGAACGCATGGACGTGCCCGCGGCGATCGACGGGCCGGTGTTGATCAGCGGCAGCGATCTCTCCGGATTCGAATTTGGGCCGCCAGCGCTGAATCCTTACGAACAATTCAAAACGCTGCGCCCTACGGCCGTGATCCAGTACGGGGTGTTTGTCTACGAAGGACATTTCGAAATTCCGCTGGCCGCCTCGATCAGCCATTCGCAGAAAGCCGGCGACCTGATTGCCGCGCAAAAGTATCCCGAAGCGCTCGCAGAAGCGCAGCAAGCCGTGGCATTGGCACCCGATGACGTGAAGGCCAACGCGATTCTTGGCGATGTGCTGCTCAAGATGAATCGTCCCGAAGAAGCGCGAGCCTCGTACGCACGCGCGCTTCATTTCGCAAAGACGATCGAACCGGAATTTCGAACGGGATGGATTGCGGACTTGGAAAAGAAAGTGGCAGCCAATTAAGGCGAGGAAGGCTTAAAGCATCTCCGCCAATCTCCGCGTCTCTACGTTAGTGTTTTTTTTTACGCCCCGCGAAAGATGAGCCAGAGCAGTTCGCCATTGAAAAATAAAATCGCAGCGGAAACCACCCAGGCTATTGCGGTCGTAAACCGCGAGTTCACGAACTCGCCCATCTTGGCGCGCTCGCTGGTAAACTTCACCAGAGGTATCACCGCAAACGGCAGCTGAAAACTCAGCACCACCTGGCTCAAAATCAAAAGCGATGTGAGCTTGCCTTCTCCGGCGATGCCGATGACTAGCACTGCCGGCAGGATCGCCAGGGAACGGGTGATCAAGCGGCGGACCCACGGCTTCAGGCGAATATCCAAAAAGCCTTCCATCACGATTTGGCCGGCCAGCGTGCCAGTTAGCGTGGAATTCTGTCCAGATGCCAACAGCGCCAGAGCAAAAAGAGTGCTGGCAAAACTCGCGCCGAGCAGCGGGCTGAGAAGTTTGTATGCATCCGCAATATCCGCGACTTCGTGCAGGCCGCGCGTATGAAAGGCGGCAGCGCCCATCACCAGGATGGCCGCGTTGATGAACAGCGCGAATCCCAGCGCCACCGTCGAGTCGAAGATCGAATAGCGAATGGCCTCGCGGCGGCCGTCACTGCTTATCCCAAACGCGCGGGTCTGGACAATGCTGGAATGCAGATACAGGTTGTGGGGCATCACAGTGGCGCCGACGATGCCGATGGCGATGTACAGCATGTCGCGATTGCGCAGAATTTCCGCGGTCGGGATGAAGCCGTGCGCCGCTTCGAGCCAGAGCGGCCGCGCAAAGAAAATTTCGTAAGAAAAACAGATGCCGATTGTCGCAATCAGCGTAACCACGAACGCTTCAACCAGCCGGAATCCCCGGCCTTGCAGTGCCAGCACCAGCAGCACGTCGAACGCGGTCAGCAGCACACCCGCGAGCAGAGGAATGCCGAACAATAATTTCAACGCGACCGCGGAGCCCAACACTTCCGCCAGATCGCACGCCGCGATAGCTAATTCACAGGCCAACCAAAGAAATATGGAAGTACGCCGCGAGTAGTGATCGCGACAGGCTTGCGCCAGGTCGCGCCCGGTTGCGATGCCCAGCTTGGCGGACAGGGCCTGCAGAAACATCGCCATCAGGCTGCTGATCAGCACCACGCTCAGCAGCGTGTATCCAAACTTCGAGCCGCCGCCGATGTCGGTGGCCCAGTTGCCGGGGTCCATATAGCCGACGGCAATCAGGTAGCCCGGACCGGCGAAAACCAGAATTTTGCGGAACCACGAGGCGTTGGGCGATATGGCAATGCTGCGGTGCGATTCCGGAAGCGAGGGCAGGGTGACGTTGCGGCGCCAGCCGAGTGCGGTGGAATTCTCCGCGATCAGGGCTGCTTCGCCTGCAAGTCGTGTTGGAGCCGAATCCGCCATTCTTTTGTATTAACTATAGTAAACTCCATATCTAAACTATATTTAACTAGCCCGAATGTCAACACGGATTTTGCTCGACGTTCACTGATGCGCAGCGGTACCGCGTGCCGGTCGCACCCTTTTGCTGTGATACCTTGGAATGGACTCTCGGGAGAATCGCGATGGACGAAAAACAAGAAGCGCCCCAACCAGGGCAAGTGCAAATCAAGGCTGACGAAAAGGAATTGCAAGGCCTGTACAGCAATTTGGTGATGGTGCATCACCATGCCGAGGAATTCACGCTGAATTTTGTGTACGTCTTCCCCAACGGCACGCAAGGCAAGCTTCTGGCTAGCGTGATCGTTAGCCCCGGGCATGCCAAACGCATCTGGCGCGCGCTGGGCGAAAATGTTTCGCGCTTTGAGGCGCAGTATGGCCCGATCAAAGAAAGTCCGGAAGGCACTCCCACTCCCGGCTCGAACGTCGGTTTCGTTCAGTAGATCGGAGCGAAGGCTTGCGATTTCGCGCGGCAAGCGATCAGGCCCTTCTCGTCTATCTGGGCGACGACATTTCGCTGGCCACCCATCGGCGCGTGGTTGGGCTGCTGCGGCTGATGCAAAGGGAGCGCCCGCGCTGGCTGCGGAATCTGCAACCGGCCTACTCGTCGTTGCTGATGGACTTCGATCCGCTACAGATCGATCACGATGAAGTGCAAAACGCGGTGCAAGACTATGCGCGCCGCGTCGAACATTTTCAGCCTCCGCCTGCGCGCGTGGTCGAAATTTCGGTGTGCTATGGAAATGACTTTGGGCCCGATCTGGACGAGGTCGCCTCGCTCTGTAAGCTAGCTCCGCAGGCCGTTGCGGAAGTCCATTCGTCGATTTCGTACCACGCCTATTTTCTGGGATTCGCACCGGGTTTCGCATATCTGGGAGATTTGCCGGATAGCCTCGCGTC
>DASXLU010000463.1:0-9131 GCA_036496065.1 Candidatus Acidiferrum sp. | reverse complement strand
ACCTGCCTCGAGGAATCGCTTGCTCTTTGGTATTTTCTGCGCCGGCAGGGAATTCCCAGTAAGTTGCGCATTGGCGTACGAAAAATTGCTGATAAATTCGAGGCTCACGCCTGGGTGGAATACCAAGGCCAGGCGTTGAATCAATCCGACGAGCCTCATAAGCACTACGCCGCTTTCGACAGCGAGTTTTCCGATCCGCCGGGTGACGCGACATGAGCGGCTTCTTCGGTATGTTCCGATTTGACGGCAGTTCCGTACCTGCTCGTCTGCTCGATAAAATCGCTGCAACACTAACCCAGCGTGGACCGGACGGCACCCACGTCTGGCAACATGATGGGCAAGCCAGTTGCTTTTCGTTGATGCGAACCGAACGCGTCGATCGCCAAGCCGCACAGCAACCCGTCACGCTAGATGAACAATTCTCGATCATCGGTGATATTCGGCTGGATGGACGCGACGAACTCATCGAGCAACTCAAAGCAGCTAGAGAATTTCCTGCGGACTATGGCAGCGACGAAGACCTGGTTCTCCATGCCTGGCGCTGCTGGGGCGAAGATAGCCTGCAGCGTCTTCTGGGCGATTTTTCTTTCGCTTTGTGGGACAACAATTCGCAGCGAATTGTTTGCGCGCGCGACTTTGTGGGTGCTCGCCCCTTCTTCTACGCCAAACTCTCTTCGTTGTTCTGCTTCAGCAACACGTTGCAGGCCCTGCGCCTGGTTTCCGAAATTTCCAGCGAGCTCGACGAAGCATTCATTGGCGATTTTCTCCTACAAGGCTGGTGCTCCAATCCTACCCGCTCCGTTTATCGTGATATTCGCCGCTTAGCTCCCGGCCATTCGCTAGCCCTCTCTGCAGATCATGTAAGCATCCGTAGGTTCCAAACCCTCCCAATCGAAGAGCCGCTACAACTTTCCTCTCCGCACGAGTACGTCGAAAACTTTCGTGAACTTCTGACCCGCGCTGTCCGAGATCGCCTCCCCGACGGCCCCGTTTCGCTCTATCTCAGCGGTGGCCTGGACTCCGGCGCGATTTCCGCTGTTGCCTCGCAAATCGCAACGGAACGACGTCAACAATCATCACTCAAAGCCTTCACCATACGCTGTTCCACGCTTTTCCATGATGACGAGCCTCACTACGCGCAATTAACCGCCCAGCATTTAGGACTGCAGCACCAAATTATCGAATCCTCCGACACGGTTCCCTGGGAGTCCGAGCCTTCGACAGCGGAGTCTTCGCCCGAGCCGACATTCTCTCCATTTCTTAACGCCAGCAGAAAACAATTCCAGCAAGTTGCCGCTCATTCGCGCGTCGTTCTTTCGGGAGACGGTGGCGACAATGTTTTAACCGGCCAGTCCTGGCCATATCTTTCCCATCTCGCCAAACATTCCGATTGGGCTGCAATCGCAAAAACATTTGGCGGTTTCTTTCTTTTACACCGGAAGCTGCCCCCACTTCGCGGCGGATTCCGCAATAAAGCTCGCCGCCTCCTTGGCATGGACGACGTTTGGGCCGACTATCCGCAGTGGGTCAGCCCCGATTTCGAAACTCGAGCGGGCCTGCGCCAGCGCTGGCTGGAACTTTCGCGCGATCCGGTCTTCGAACATCCGATTCATCCCGAGGCTTTCGCGTCTCTCAACTCCGCCTACTGGGCAATCATCCTCGAAGACGAGGACGCGGCCTACACCGATGCCTTGCTTGAGGCCCGCGCTCCTCTTCTCGATTTTCGTGTTCTGCGATTTCTACTGAGGGTGCCCCCAGTGCCATGGTGTGTAGACAAATTTCTGCTCCGCGAAGTGATGAAATCGCGTCTTCCGCCCGAAATCCTGCAGCGGCCAAAATCTCCGTTGGCCGACAGCCCTCTGGATGCATCTATACGGGTAAGGCAGTGGAGGCCTTTGCTCCCGGCTCAGCCTCCTACACCTATTCATCAATTCGTGAATTGGTTAAAATGGAGAGGAACTTTAGAAAATTCTCAGGGTTCTCTAAATACAGTAAATCTGCGTCCATTCGCACTTTTCCACTGGCTGAAAGCCATTGAAAATACGTAGTGGATTCAGTACAGTGTTTCCCGAGGGGCGTGAATGACACAGCCGGTGAAGGAGCTTTCGCGAAAGCCGAAAAAGCCTTATGAATCACCCAAGTTGCTTATTTACGGCGATTTAAAAGAAATGACCCGGTCGACCGGCGCTCGTGGTCAACATGACGGCGCGACGACTGGCAATCCTTTGAAACGTCGTACCGGCCGCTGAACTTTCCGCCCAGTTCAGTCGCGAACCGCCATCAGACAAAACTTTGTGAGTTATTCCTACCAAGCCTATGGTTTTGGAATCGACTCCTCCACGTGTATCGCGGGTGTGCCCTTACGCCCGCATCAATTTTCCGCGGCAGATATTTTTTTCGAGTCTGGTCCGCAGCCCGAATGGGCCAGCCGCACCACGAAACTTCCCGTGCGCCAGCTGTCGCATTTGCCAAAATGCGAAGAGCCTGCCAATCCTTCCTTCGTCCTTTCCGAACACGGCAACGCGCAGTGCTATCACTTCACCTATTCTGATGGCACGCAGTTCGTCATCGATGCGGAAGCGCGCCGCATTTGGGGAGCAGTCGAACCGCCGCTCACCGACGAAGATCTCGCCACCTATTTCCTGGGTCCTGTCATGGGCTTCCTTCTCCGCCAAAGGCACATCACCGCGCTTCACGCCAGCGCTGTCGACGTAGCTGGCCAAGCCGTCGCATTTTCTGGCGATGCGGGTTATGGCAAGTCCACCACCGCCGCTGCTTTGGCTTTGCGCGGCAGGCCTGTTCTCAGTGAAGACATCGTCCCCCTGCGCGAATCTGCCGGCGAGTTCCTCGCGATTCCCGGATACCCTCGTGTCTGTCTCTGGCCAGATTCGGTGTCAAAGCTCTTGGGTTCTGCGCAAGCGCTTCCACAATTGACGCCGGTCTGGGAGAAGCGCTATCTGCCGCTCGACGGCGTCCTTGCAAACTTTGCCTCGCAACCTCTTCCTTTGGCGCTGATCTATCTGTTTTCGTCGCGCAGCGATGCTTCCAGCGCCCCGCTTATTGAAGAAGTGCGGCCGCGCATCGCGCTACTCGAATTAGTGCAAAACACTTACATGAATTGGCTTCTGGATCGCAAGCAACGAGCCGTGGAATTCGATACGCTGGCCCGCCTGGTCCGCAATGTCCCGGTGCGTCGCATCATCCCGCATACTGACCCGCAACGAATCGATCTGCTCTGCGAACTCATACTCGCCGACGCAGAAAATGTTCTTTCCCCTCAGCGCGCTCCGTCCGGTTCTGTCTCTAGTTAGCTTGGCGTCGTCATCTTTGTACGCCTTCGAACAGCAACACTGCTCGGGTGTACACTGACTGACGAAATCACCTGGAGAAATTCTTTTGCCGCAAGCACTTCCCTCTGCAGCGCAAGCCTTCGAACACGAGTGGTCTCTTCTGCTCGCCTGCGCCACGCCGCAATTTCAGCCGGAAGTGATCTCTCAGTGCCTGGCCAAGAACCTGGACTGGGACCTGTTGTTCCGCCTTGGTGAGGACCACAACGTCTTAGCCGTCGTTGGTTTGCGTTTGCAGAAACTGGACTTCGCATCGGTACCTGCAGACGCTCGCGACAAATTTCGCGCTCGCATCCGTGCGCAAAATCTTTTCGCTCTCAGTATGACCGCCGAACTCTTTCAAATCCTCGACGATTTTGCACCCGCGCGCATTGAACCAATCCTCATCAAAGGGCCCGTGCTTTCTCTCCTCGCCTACCGTGATTCCGCCGTTCGGACGTACGCCGATCTCGACTTGATCGTACGCCAGCGCGACATCCTCGCTGCCAGTCAACACATGCGGGCTCTCGGTTTCGAGCCGGACGTTCCCGAAACCGCAATTCGCGCTGGAAAAGTTCCCGGGGAATATTTCTTCGCGCGACCCGGCACACAGCGCATCATCGAACTCCACACCGAACCGACGTTTCGCTACTATCCGCGTCCGATGCCTATCGACGACTTGTACCAGCGCAGCCGCACCGTCCTCCTGGATGGCCGACCCATCCGTGCGCTTAGTCTCGAAGACGAACTATTGCTCAACTGCATCCACGGCGCCAAACACTTCTGGGAACGCCTGGTTTGGATTGCGGACATTGCTTCCGTCGTCGCGAATCAGCCGGAGATCGATTGGCACAGAGCGTGGCAGGTTGCGCAAGCTGTGGGCGCCGAACGCATGCTTCTCGTCGGCTTGCAACTGGCCGCCGATACACTGGGAATTCAGGTTCCGGCGCAAATGTCCGCCCATGTTTCGCAAGATCCGTTTGTTCCCAGGCTGAGCCGGCAAATCTCCGGATGGCTGCCGATGGCGGGCAATGCTTCTATCTCCCTGCCGGCTCGCGCGATCTTTCGTGCCCGCATGGGTGGCGGCGGGTTGACTGGAGCACTCTATCTGTTGCGTTTGTCGCTCTCCCCCACGGAAGAGGACTGGGTGGAAGGCTCCGAAGCTCGCGGGTTTTGGCTGTGGGATGCGCTGCGCCGTCCCTTCCGGCTAATTCGAAAATACGGCCAGGGCGGCTAGCCCTTCAAAAAAAGCTAAGCCCGGCTCGCGGTGTCGGTCGCGAACCGGGCTCGGTGAAGCAAACTCAAACTCCAGCGGCTTAGATATTCGTCCTTTGCGGCGCAACGCGATGTTCGTGCCGCTTCGGTGCCGCAGGAACTTCTACGTTCACGGAAAGCTCCGCCTTGTTACGCAACAGCCCCAGCTTCAGGCTTTTTGTTTCTTTGTCGGCGATCAGCTTTTCCCGCAGCTCGCTGATCGATCGAATTCGATCGCCATTTACCGCCGTAATCACATCCCCAGCCTTCAGGCCAGCTTTCGCCGCAGGCGTATTCTCGAACACGCTGCGCACCAGCACGCCTTCGCCATCCGGCGCGCCAAAATAATTGCCGAAATCGCCTTCCAGATTCTCGGCGTCGATGCCCAGGCGCGGCTGAGCAGAACGGAACAACGCAAAATCTTGTACGTCGCCCAGTTCGGCCGTATCTGGTAACTCCCGAACCTCCGGCAGCGTAAACGCAAAACTTCCCGGCATCGCCATGCTCATTGCCATCGAACCTCGCGGATCAGCCTTCCCGATCGTCACGCTGATGGCTTGCGACCGGCCATCCCGCCAAACTGTCAATTGCGCCGTGCGTCCCGCGGGAATCTCGTGGATCATCCGGCGAAATTGCGCCGTACCCTCGATGCGCTGGCCATTGATCTCGGTCACTACGTCGTCCTGCTTCAGGCCAGCTTTGGCCGCCGGGCTGTCTGGCATGACTTTTCCGAGCAGCGCGCCACGTTCCGCCGGCAGCTTCAGCTCTTTCGCTTTACTCGAGCTGATTTCCGACACGCCAACGCCTAACCATCCCCCGTTGATCGTGATCGTCTGCAGATCTTCTTCGCCAGGTTGCGTGCCGGGCACGACTTCCGCTTCGAACTCTGCCAGTTCGCGGGCTTTATCTTGCAGTTGAGCAATCAACACTTGTTTATCGTCCGTTAGCGCCTGGCCATCCACTTTCAGATCGCGCAGCCTTTCCTGCAATCGCGCCAACCGTGCTGCGTTGTCATTTCCTTCTTGCCGGTTCGCCGAAGAGCCCGGCAACGCAATCAGCGCCACGCCCAAGGCGCTCAACCCCAATGTCGTCCAAAAAGTCTTCTTATTCATTTGCTCCCATCCTTTCCTTCTAGTTTCCTTAGACGTAGCAAATGCTAAACCGTCGACTTCAAGGCCACCACGCGGATCGCGCCGTTCACCGTGCCCAAGTGAATGGGTATGCCGCCGTGCCCCAATTTTCCGTGCAGCACACGCGGTTGCGCCGCTCCCTGCATCATGAACGGAAGCTCCGTCGAGAAATTTCCGTTCATGCACCGAGCTTCCAGATCAGCCTGCAAATCCGAAGGAATCGCCAGCATCACCGAACCATTCGTCGTTTCCGCGAACGTTCCGCGCGCATCGCCAGGATGCTTCAGCTCCAGATAGACATTTCCGTTGGTGGTGTGCGCGTGCACGTCGCCGCCACCCTCGAAGATTTCAATGTTGCCGTTCACCGTATGCAAATCGCCAATCGCATCCACATCCATCACCCGCAGCGTGCCGTTGATATTGGAGATGTGGTTCAATTGCGCGCGCCTCGGCACCCGCACCGTGTAGTCCACCGCCACTTCCACGCCCTCTTCCTGCGGGTAGCGCGTCGAAATCGAAAGCGCATTCGGCTTGGAATCCACATCGATTGATACTAGGTCCAGGTTGGATTCCCGGTCCGGCGTGGTCTTCACCGCGCGCACCTCTACCGCATTCTTATCCCACCCTTCGATGCGCACGGTTCCATTCACATTGTTGAGCTCTACAGTTCCATCGGCGTTCAGCGGATACGTCTGCGTAGTCTCGCGTGTAACGCCAAAACACGATGAGCCCGCAACCGCGCACAACGCCAACAATACAACCATACCGAGCCGTAATCCGGAGCGAGACTTCATACAGCCCTCCTTCGAGTGGACCACTTCCCCCAAGAACAACCCGTCAGTGCAACCGGCGCCAGCCCCGTCGGGCCTCGCGCCAATTAGTGCAGTTGAAAATTAAACGTCACTGTCGAGATTACGTCTACCTTTTTCCCACCAATTTCTTCGGGACTGGCGCGCCACTGCCGTACCGCCGCCGTTGCCGCGTCCGCCAAGGTTTGTTGCCCCTCCAACACCTTGTCGACGCTCACCGTACCATCGGTCTTTACCCGAATCTGCAACCGCACGATTCCCTGAAGTCCTGCGCGCTTGGCCAGCAGCGGATACTCTGGCGGCTTCCAGCTTATAATCCGCTTCTTGAATTCATCGCTGTCTTCGTGAACGCCCCCCATCACTGCCGCTTCCAGTCTGTCCATCCAAACGTCCAGCCAGTCGCGTTTATCTTCGGTAGCGGAGCTAACCGGAGCGGGCGTCCTCACCGGGCTCACGGCTCGCAGGTTCACTTGCTCTACCTCAGCATCGTCCAGCCTTTTCGCGATACGGGATCTCTGCTCATCCTGCAGCGATTGCCGCAGCCCGGCTTCGGAATCCACGAATTGCAGCCGGATGCGCCCTGCCTTGGTGTGCAGCCTCAAGAGTCCGCCGCCACCATTCAGAACGCCCAGCGCGTGCACCGGGCCATCGCCCTGCGCTTGCACTGTCAACGGTAGCGATGGATCCGCTTCGATTCGCCCCGGCCCTCCATTTTCGACTGTCGCATCAATGGTGGCCGCGATATTCCTCGGCAGAAATACTACGATGTCTCCGGTGCTGGATCCCAGTTGCGAAGGGCCTGGTAGCCGCACCACTTTGTTGGGATCGTGCACGTCCGGCGTAATCCAAGCCGTAATCGTTCCGCCGCCAGTTTCGGCATGTACCGTGTTCGAAACGCGTGTCAGGCAAATGCTTCCGCCATTTGTTTCCATTTCCATCGGCCCGGCGATATACATCGCGCGAACACCGCCGCCCGCCGTTTGCGCATGAATCGAGCCGTGCACTTCGCCCAAATCAATTTGCCCGCCGCCCGTTCGCACGCCCAACGTCGCGCCGACTTCTTCAACGGTGATATTCCCGCCCTCTGTTTCCACTTGCGCCGTGCTCCGAATATGCCCCGCTCGAATGTGGCCGCCGCCTGTGCGCAATTTGGCGCTACCGTCCACATTGCCCGCTTGAATGTGGCCCCCTGCCGTGAACGCGTCCAGATCGCCAAATACGTCCGCCACGGTGATGTGTCCGCCCTGCGTCACGATTTTTGCTAGCACATTCCCCTGCGAGCCACTATTCATGCTTCCCGGAGTAATGCGCCCGGTCTTGATATTTCCGCCTTCGGTATTCAGCACCACGTGGCCATGCAATTCTGAAGTCTCGATATCGCCGGCTCCGGTCGTTACATCCACATTAAAATTTGCGGGAATCGTTATCGAGAATTGCACCCAGAACTGCGAGTTGCGCACTGCCGCTACCCGAGGCGAAGGAAGCGCGCCGCTGAGACTCACTCCCGTAGGAGTCGCGTGCGCCGACAGGTTGTATTTCTCCAGCAGTGACTGCGCCAACGGTTCGCGCGCATCGGTTTCGATGTGTACCGTGTATCGCACCACAGGAGTTGCGTTTGGCGGCAAAGTTTGAATCGTTACCGAGCCCAGGTCTGCGTTGAGATGCAGCGTGAGTCCATCGCTCGTTGCGAGTTCGCCGACGCGGTCCACCCCCGCGTGAGGCGTCAGGGCCTCTGCGGAATTCGTTATTTCTGTAGCGGAAATGCTAGTGGCCAGCACGAGGCCGCAGGCCACTAGCAGTAATTTTTGCGTGAAAAAGTGCTCTAGCCGAATATAGGCGAAGGGCAGTTTCATCGTTCAGGCCTTGCGCGCAGTCTTCACAAACGCCGTTCGACAGCCTGGTCGTGCCTTGCCCGAACTATTGATCATTCCGCTCATTGATTTGCCGCAATGCCGCGGCGCTCCGCAGACGCACATAGCGGCTCGGGTCGCTCTTCTGTAGCTGTTCTAGCGCACGAACCACTTCTTCCAGCGATTGATCGCCTGAACCCCTATGTCCAGCCAGTGTCAGCGATGATTTGGGGGTGCTTCCGGAAGGATCAACAATCGGGGCCAGTGGAGCAAATGCTTCTGGTTTCTCAGACTCGATCGAGTTCACCAAAATGTTTACAGCTTCCACGCGAACACCGGGGTTCGAATCGTGTTGCAATGCCTGCAGCAATGTCTCGCGAACGATTCGGTCCGACGAGGAGTTGCGTAACGCATCCAGAGCTTTCAGCCGCACCGCAGGATTCTGATCTTTCCTCGCAGCGCTGCAAAGTGCACCGCGTACATCCATGTCTCCCGCCTGGGCCTTAAGGGCATCCAGGCAATCCATTCGTACTCCTGGATCGGTCTTCTCGCCGTTTTTTACCACGTACGTCAGCACATCGCGTACATCAGCGTCATCCGCACTTCCATTAAGTACCATAGGCTGTTCGGCGTTCAACATCAGCCGCACATTTTGCCCGCCTGAGGCAGCCGATGGAGTCAGATTCACTCCCGCCACCACCATCTTGGAAAGCTGATCTTCCGTGAAGCGCAGCACCGGGCGTACATTCACCGCTTCATCCA
>DASXLU010000462.1:0-3383 GCA_036496065.1 Candidatus Acidiferrum sp. | reverse complement strand
ATCAGAACGTCCACTGCGTCGCCGGGCGTATGGATTTCGCCGGAAGAAAAATTCAATTGGAAGCCGCTGACGCCGGGTTCTGTGCCTGCAGGCGCACGAATTTCCGCCGGATAGTCGGGAAACGTTGCGATATCGTTGCCGTAAAGCGCTACCGTGTTGGTGAACTGGCTGCCGGTGATCTGCATGCCGTCGCCGGAATCGCCGGCGAAACGGATCACGGCCTGTTCGATAACTTCGCGCCGGAGTTTACCCGCGGGAACTTCCGTCAATGTAGACATAGCCTGCCCCCATGCACTTCACGCTTCAGCCGGAGCGGGCCGAGAGCGGTCCCCTAAAGTGGGCGGTTCGGTGATATGTAGATTGCTCGCTGGACCGCCGAGTGCTAACTCGCTAAGAATAACACATGGCGAAATTTGGGGATGTGGAGGGTTGTTTGTTGCCAGGCTAGCGCTAGGTCGCGCGATCGACTGAACTTCCACTAGCTCAAAAACTTAGGTTGTTTGCCGCAGCGCGTGAGCGACCTGCTTCGCTCGTTGAGTTGGCTTTTAGCTCTGCTGGAACTGCGCTTTGACGCTATTCATTCGAAAATAGAAAAGCCACCATATGCTGATGGGCAGCAGCAGCACGAGCACGGAGATAACCAGCAACTGGCGGAGATATTCTGCGTCGGTCACGACCCGATCCGGAAAGATAAATGTTTCGAACGGCCGCAGCGCGATGATTGCGGAACAGAATGAGAGAGCGATCGTAGCCCACACCAGCGCCGCTTTGCGCGCCCAGCCTTTCAGTTGAAACAGGCCGATTCCCGTTCGAATTCCGACGGCAGAGATGAACGGCGGAACAACCGCCAGGAAAAGGAAGGTGAATGGCAGATATTGGTAGACGTGCTTGCCAGCAGCGTCAGCCGGGACGTTCAGCACGGCTACGATAAAAAATAACCAGACAAGAAGGATGGTCACACTCTCCAGAACGGCGAGAGTGGCGGCGGCAGTGATGCCCGCGGTACGGATTCTGTGCAGCTCCATTTGCCGAAGGTGACAGGGTTTCGGCGGAAATTGAATAGTACGAAAGGACAAACCAGGTAAAAGTTTTCTTGACGTTCGCTTTCTTTTCGCCTACAGTGGGGGCAACTCGTTCGTGGCTTGCGTTTCGCCACATTCGAAGCGGTGGTTTGCGGCGCGGATGCTCGGGCGCCAGAAAATCCTGGAGGCTGGAATGGCCCTGACGAAAAGGCAAAAAGAGGTTCTCGACTACCTGGTGGCGTTCGAGACCAAGCACGGCTACGCACCCAGCTTTGAAGAAATCGGTAAGGGAATGAAGCTCACTTCGTTGGCCACGGTGCACAAGCACGTTACGACTTTGGAGAAGAAGGGCTTCATCCGGCGCGGCTACAATCAGAGCCGATCGATTGAGATTGTGCAGTTGCCCAAGACCGTGAAGGAACAAGTGATTGAGCGGCGTATCCAGGAACTGCCGCTGGTGGGGCGCATTGCGGCGGGCCGCCCACTGGAAGCTGTGGAAGAACGCGAAACGATTTCGCTGGGAGATTTTGCGCGAGGCGGGAGTTCTTTTGTGCTGCAGGTGAAGGGCAACTCCATGATTGAAGATCACATCATGGACGGGGATTTTGTGGTGTGCGAGCAAACGCAAGTGGCGAACGCGGGCGATATCGTGGTGGCGCTGGTGGGTGGAGAGGATGCAACGCTGAAGCGTTTTTATCGCGAAGGTTCGGGGAAAGTGCGCTTGCAGCCGGCTAACTCGGAGATGGCGCCGATTTATGTGCCTGCCGGCGACGTGAAGATTCAAGGGCGAGTGATTGGAGTTCTGCGCAAATATTAGGAGTTTTCCCTAGGGACATTCCTGCCAGCCCACGCTAAACTGCCTGCTGATTCAGGTGTACGCTACATCGAGGCTGCGACTCTTTGATTTGGAAAAAACTAACTGCCACGCGAAAGCGTCCGGCCTTGCTTCAGTGCGCGTGCGTTCTGCTTGCAATACTTGTTCTCCTCGCGACTCCCGTTGAGACGTTCAGTTACGCGATCCTGGCACACCAGGCGATCATCGATGTGGTGTGGGAATCGCAGCTCAAACCGATGCTTCGGCAGAAGTTTCCGCATGCCACTGAGGATGAGCTTAACTCTGCAGAGGCTTACGCTTACGGTGGCTCAATCATTCAGGACCTGGGCTACTACCCGCACGGAAGCATGTTCTTCAGCGACCTGACGCATTACGTGCGCAGCGGCGATTTTGTGCAGGCGCTGTTCCGTAATTCGCATGATGTATATGATTACGCCTTCGCGTTGGGCGCTTTGGCGCATTACGCGACGGACATCGATGGGCATTCCCTCGCCACCAACAAGGCGGTACCACTGCTGTACCCAAAGCTGCGCAAAAAATATGGGACAGAAGTGACGTACGAAGACGACCCGCTGGCCCATGCAAAGACCGAATTCGGCTTCGATGTGCTGCAAGTGGCAAGGGGACACTATGCATCGCAAGACTTCCACGATTTTATCGGCTTTGAAGTGTCGCAGCCTGCGCTGGATCAGGCGTTTGCCGAGACCTATGGATTAGAGCTAAAGGATGTTCTCTCGGATGAAGATAAGGCACTGAATTCCTACCGCCGCGACGTGAGCACGCTGATTCCAAAGGCGACGCGCATTGCGTGGAGCTTGAAGAGTAAAGATATCCAAGCGGCGGAGCCTGGCGCGACACACCGAAGGTTTCTGTACAACTTGTCGCGTGCGGATTACGAGAAGGAATGGGGCAAGGACTATGCGAGGCCGACCTTTAACGACAAATTTCTGGCGTTTCTGTGGAAATTGTTGCCAAAAATCGGACCACTTCGGGTGCTGCAACTGAAATTGCCGACGCCAGATACGGAAAAGCTCTTCGAGGCTAGTTTCAATGCGTCACTCGATACCTATCGCGGCTTTCTGTCGCAGGTTCGCAAGGGAGACCTGAATCTCCCAAACACCAATTTCGATGTGGGGAGTGCTACGCCTCCAGGGAAATACCGGATGAGCGATGAGGCGCAGGCGCGCCTTTTGCACGAACTGGCGAAACGGAATTTTCAGGGCGTGACGCCTGCGATACGTGCGGAAATTCTCGATTTTTTTTCTGTCCCCAATGCGCCCTACAGCATCAAAAAAGACGCAGGCAAGTGGCAGCAGGCTCAGGATGAGCTGTCGCAATTGCGTCAATTTCAGGTTCCGCCTAAGAATCCACCAAAGGCGGCCCTCGTACCTGCCGAGCATGAAAGAAGCGTCTCTCTAAGGTAGACTAACAACCTTTCTTCGAAGTCGTTTAACCACGGGATAGGACACGCAGGTGGCATCGCAACTCGACACTGTTGTAATCGTTGATGTGGACTCCGCGAGCCG
>DASXLU010000461.1:0-4360 GCA_036496065.1 Candidatus Acidiferrum sp. | reverse complement strand
CGCAGCCGCGGAAGTTGGCACCACCGTCTACGGCGGCGATCAACTTAGCACCGAACAGGCAGGCACCGTGCAGATTCGTGCCGGAGCCGCGCGTTTGCTGCTTTCCGGCGCGAGCAGCGTCTCCATAAACGATGCGCAGGGAGCGCCCTCGGCTCGTCTGGTATCAGGCACCGCGACATTCTCCACAGGAAACGCGCAAGCTTTTACGCTGTACGCCTCCAAGGCGGCAATTCGCGCCGGTTCCGACGCTCCCACGATCGGGCAAGTTACTTATCTGAACGAGAATGAGCTTATCGTTCACTCTACGCGCGGCGGGCTGGCTGTCACCGTTGATGGCGAAACGCAAATGATTCCCGACGGCACTTCTTATCGCGTGCTGCTCGATCCACCCGCTGATATGTCGCAAGGTCCGGAAGGCGCGGGTTCCGGACAGAAAACCACTGGACGTGGCGGACCGCCACTTCGCGCGGGCCGCAGCCGTTTCTTGATCATCGCGATTTCTGTCGCGGCCGGCGTAACAGCCTTCGCCATTTACAAGGCCTTGGAAAGCCCTGACAGGCCATAATCACCCGCTTTGTTTGGCAGAACGGCAGCCCACAAAAATTAAGGCCACCACGCGACATGTGGTGGCCTTCCTCATTTCCGGCAAAGTTCGAAACCAATCTACAAGCTGGCGATCAATTCGATCTCCACCAGCGCGTCTTTCGGGAGTCTTCCCACTTGCACCGTGGACCGCGCCGGCGGCGCGCTCGTAAAATATTTCGCATACACCTCGTTCATCGCCGCGAAATCATTCATGTCTTTCAGGAAGACGGTCGTTTTCAGCACGTGATTCAGCGTCGCACCGCTGGCTTCCAGAATGCCTTTCAGGTTTTCCAGCACGCGCTCCGTCTGCTGCTTCACGTCGGTACCCACGAACTCGCCGGTCTTTGGGTCCAGCGGAATTTGCCCGGACACGAAAAGCAGTCCGTTCGCCTTGATTGCTTGCGAATACGGTCCAATCGGCTTGGGGCCACGCTCGGTCAATACGATACTTTTCATTTGCAGTTCTCCTGAATACGTTGGCAAGAATAGCAGAAGTGACGAAGTGCAGGGAGCTCAGCTCAGAAGGAAAAGGTTAGCGAGGACGGCGCCCACGCGTGCGCACGAATCCCGTATTCGAATGGTTGCGGTTGGCTTCGCGCTGCGTGATGAACGTTTCGGCCTGTTGATCGCTCATACCGCGCCCGAGCACTTCCAGGATTTGCTTCTCGGACATTCCGGTGTTCTTCAGCCGGCTGATCTGTTCGCTGCTCAGCGTCGGCAATCCTTGCAAGCGCCGGTGCATGATTTCCTGCACGGTGGCGTTCGAGAGCCCGATCAATTTCAGGGTGATCGCATCGCCGCTCAAGATATCGATCTGATCGGACTGTGCCATTTCCAGGATTTGCGCGTCTGAGTAGCCCGCGCTCGACAGGTGAATCGCGGAATCACCCGAAGTAAATTCATGCTGGTGGGAACGAGCCGCCTTCAACAGCGCTAAACACGTGTCGTCCGATGCGCCAGACTGTTTCAGCTTGGTCAGTTGGTCGATTTCCGCGTTCGAGACCTTCAGGCGCTTTAATTCATCAATGTTCGAGGAAAACATCCCCGACCGATCGAGCGCGCTGTAATTCACCTCTACCTTTTTCTCGCAACCTGCTAGCGCGAGGACAAAAACACAGGCTCCCAGAAGCTTGAGCGATTTCAGCATGTATTTATTGTAAGAGAGGAAGCGGAAGCTAACTTCTGCTGTGCCTTCGATGATACCGGACGACCGGGCAGGCCCTCGCAGCACCCTAAACCTGTCGTCTTTCTATTGCACCTGGTAAATTCGCTCCACGCCGTACACGCCGTTGATTCGCCGGATGTTCGAAAGAATCGTCTCCAATTGGCGCTTGTCAGAAATTTCCAGGCTGGCCTCCACGCGAGCATTCTGCCGGTCTGGCCGGCTCTCCAGCGTCCGGATATTCGAACCCGCATCGCTGATAATTGCCGTAATTTCCGCCAGCAATCCGGCGCGATCCTTGGCGCGAATCGACAATTCCACCGGAAAAGTGGCGGCCGTCCCTGTGCCCCATTCCACCGCAATCCGGCGCTCGGTCTGATACAAAAGATTCTGCACGTTGGGGCATGTTCGCGTATGCACGGCGACGCCCCGGCCTCGCGTCACATACCCGACGATGTCGTCCCCCGGAATTGGATTACAGCATTTCGCGCGAAACACCAGCAAGTCGTCGTGGCCGCGCACGATCAGCGGCGCATCGCCGAAACCCAGCATCCGCTTTACGGTTTTGACCAGCGTCGGCTTGGTGCTGTCTTCGTCGGACTTCTCTTGCTCCTTGGTCGGCTCGCCAAAGTAACGCGCCAGCACTTGCCGCGCCGAATATTTCCCGAAGCCTACCGCCGCAAACAGGTCCTCGATTCGCGAAAGTCCATACTCGGTCGAAAGTTTCTGCAAATCTTCGTTGGGGATTTTCTTCAGTCCCTTGGGGAAGTTTCGCGACTCGTTTTCCAGCAACCGCTTGCCCATCTCGGTCGCTTCTTCGCGCTCTTGTGTGTTGATGAAGTGGCGAATTTTGCTTTTCGCGTGCGACGACTTCACGAAGCTCAGCCAGTCGCGACTGGGCTTGTGGCCTTTTTGCGTCAACACTTCGACCACATCGCCACTCACGATTTCGTGGCGCAGCGATACCATCTGCCCGTTCACCTTGGCGCCTACACACTGGTGTCCCACCTCGGTGTGCACGGAATACGCAAAGTCTACCGGCGTGGCTCCCTTGGGCAACTCCAACACGCGCCCCTTTGGCGTGAAGGCGTACACCTCCACCGGCGCCAGATCCACCTTTAGCGTCGACAGAAATTCTCCCGGCTCTTCCAGTTCCTGCGACCACTCAATCAATTGCCGCATCCACGCGATGCGCTGGTCGTCGCCCGTCGAAACCGGCCGTCCATCCTTATATTTCCAATGCGCCGCCACGCCTTCTTCCGCGATGCGATGCATTTCCTGCGTACGAATTTGTATTTCGAACGGCTGGCCGCCATGAATCACCGTGGTGTGCAACGACTGGTACAAATTCGGCCGCGGCATCGCGATGTAATCCTTGAATCTGCCAGGCACCGGACGCCAGATGTGGTGCACTACGCCCAACGCCGCGTAGCAATTCCGCTCCGAATCCGAAACCACCCGCACCGCCAGCAAATCGTAGATTTGATCCAGGCTGCGCTCTTGCCTCAAGATCTTGCGATGCAGCGAATACACTCCCTTTACGCGAGCTTCCAGTTCCGCCGGAATACTGTTTTCCACCAGCCGCGTGCGTATCGCGTTCTGCACATCTTCCAGAAATTTTATGTGGACGGGTGCTTTCTCGCTGACTTGCTTCTGCAATGAAAAGTATGCGTCGGGCTCCAGGTAGCGGAACGCCAGATCTTCCAGCTCGCCCTTGATCACCGCCATTCCCAAGCGATGCGCAATCGGCGCGTAGATATCCATCGTTTCGCGGGCTATACGTTGCTGCTTTTCCGGCTCCAGGTAGCCCAGCGTGCGCATGTTGTGCAGCCGGTCCGCCAGTTTCACCAGCACCACGCGCACATCGTGCACCATCGCCAGCAGCATCTTGCGGACGTTTTCCGCCTGCCGCGCTTCCGGCGCCATCATGTTCAAGCGGCCGATTTTTGTGACGCCCTCCACCAGCCGCGCCACTTCTTCTCCAAACCTTTCTTCCAGGCGCGACAGCGGGAACTCGGTATCCTCAATGACGTCGTGCAGCAACGCCGCGGCCAGCGCGGTAGCGTCCATGCGCATGTCCGCCAGAATGTGGCCCGTTTCCAGTAAATGACTGACGTACGGATCGCCGGAATAGCGGAACTGGTCCCGATGGCGTTCCGCGGCAATCTCATACGCGCGACGCACCAGCCACGGGTCTTCCGATGGCCGGTTCGTCTTTAATTTAACCAGGAGTTCTTCCAGGCGGGTATTAAGCTCGCGCTCGGTGCGGTCGCGGTTGAAATTCAGGGGGAAATTGGTGGGCGACGGCATATCTTAGTGTACGCCTGCGTGCCCCTCCGGAAAAGCGGCTCCGTCAGGCGATTTCTCCGCGATATTGCTAGCCATCAATGAAAAGAGCCCTGGTGTTAACCAGAGCCCTTTTCAAATCAGGAATTGAGACCCCAACCTCAGGTGGTCGGAGTCGGCTGTTCCGCGCGCTTCTGTTTGATTTCCTTGACCTTGTCCAATAGATCGTCGGCTTGCTTAGTCAGTGCGTCACGCTCGGCGGCCGATTCCACCATATCAGCCTTGCGGCGATACAGCAGGTTCAAGTAGGTCATCGCGTCATCGTAA
>DASXLU010000460.1:0-6418 GCA_036496065.1 Candidatus Acidiferrum sp. | reverse complement strand
TCGTAGAGGCCCATGGACATGCAGAGGTCGTTTTGACCGAGAAATAAAATATCGACGCCGGGAACAGCAGCGATCTCCGCCATATTTTTGATGCAATCGGCGGTTTCGACCTGCAGGGCGACAATGATGTTGTTGTTGGCGCTACCTGCGTAACCGAGCAGACCATCTTTGTTCATGCTGCGCTGCGGGAAATAAACGGAGCGCGTACCTACGGTGGGATAACGGGCGCAACTGATGGCTTGGCGCGCTTCTTCAGCGGTGTTGATGTAGGGGATCAGGACGCCGTCCGCGCCAAGGTCGAGCGCTTGCTGGATGCCGGGGCGGTCGGCATATCCACCGACACGAACCATGGATTTTGCGCCGCCATTGGAAACCGCGGCCAACATGGCGGAAAGTTTTTCGTATCCCATCGGACCGTGCTGCGTATCGATCAGCAGCCAATCGTACCCACTGTAGGCGAGTTGCTCGGCAACAGTGGGGCTGTGCGAGTTCACAAAGAGACCGAATTTCGGCGCTCCGGCTCGCAACTGCTTTTTGAATTCGGCGCCATTCAAGGTGCCAGATGACATAGGAAATACTCCTTAAAAGAAAAATGATTGCGAAGAATCGGGTAAGTGTAACGCGGAAAGACAGGGCAAGGGAAATCAAATAGCAGTTACAAACAAAATCGCATGCGAAATAAACGAACAAAAAGCGCGCGTGGCTAGAGATATTTGATCAAGACAACCTGATTTCTGGTTTCGTTGTAAACGAGTTCATCGACCAGTTGGCGGGTAAGCATCAGTCCCAGGCCGCCGGGACGCAAACCTTTTTCTTCGCGGGCTTGCATGTGGGCCATGGGATCGTCTTCCGGGTTGTTGATGGCGGCATGCTTCAGATCGTCGATGTTGAAACCCGGGCCGGGATCATCGAGGCGGTACATCAACATTTTCTTTGTGCGGATATACGAAATACGGACTTTAAGATTCGGATCGAGATGGCCGCCCCACTCGATGGCGTTGTTAAGCAGTTCGCGAAAAGCATAGCCAACTTTTTCCAGCACGTCTTCGGGCAGATCGGATTCGAGGCGAGAGAGGAAGCTTTGCACGCGGTTGACGACGGAACGTTCGCAAGGCACCAGGAGTTCGACCCAATGTTTGTTGGCGGAGAGCACTTCGATGGCAGGAAGCGCGGGGCTGGCGGAGAGAGCATTTTCGACGATAGAGAGCAAGGTATCGGCATCGAACGGCTTGAGAAGGAACTGGTAAACGCGGCCGCGCAGCGCGTTCATTAATGTTTCGGAGGTCTGATCGGAAGTCATGACCACAATTTTGGGGATATCGGTTTCGCCCTGCAGGCTGCCGAGCAAACCCAAGCCGGTCATTTTCGGCATCCAGATGTCGAGAAGAATGAGATCGAATTTCTGCTTGCGAATCAGGCGAAGAGCGGCAATTCCGTCGGGCGCAGTGCTGACGGAATAACCCTTCTTCTTGAGGATTCCGCGAACCATCTGGCGCGTGGTGGCATCGTCATCGGTGACGAGTATTGTGGGCATGAAAGAGGGCGACTCCTTGGAGTTGGAAACAAAGTGGCGACCGTCTATCGAGAAAAAGCCTGCGACCGTGCGGCAATCAGACTCAACGTCGCTTGGGACGCGGCTTAACCTTGGGTTGCTTGGCGTATCGTCTCAGGTTTACTTCCAAATTCGCAATGTCTTCCTTGAAGGTGGAATAGTGGCGCGTGGCGGCGGCAAAATCTTTATCGCGAACGGCTAGCTGAAACTGTTTCAGAATTTCGAGGGCTTGCTCAGTGGCGAAAAAAGAGAGCGAGCCTTTGAGGCTATGGGCACAGGACAGGAGAGTGGCAGAGTCCTCGGCGGTGAGTGCTTTCGAGAGGGTAGCCATGCGCTTGGGATTGTCGCGGAGAAACAGGCGGATCAGGCGGCGCAGAAGGATTTCGTCGCCACCCACGCGCTCAAGAGGAGTTTTCTGCATGACAGAAGCCGTTGGTAGCAGGACGGATTTTTCTGGGCGCGAAAGGTGTTCGGGGGCTACGTTAATCAACGCGTTGAGGGATTCCAAGCGAAAAGGCTTGCCCAGGACAGCGTCGAAACCTGCGGCAAGCAAGCGCCGGCAATCCTCGGGAGTGTTGTTGCCAGTGAGCGCGATGATGAAGGAACGGTGGCCGGTATCCTGTTCTTGCGTGCGAATGGCACGAAGGACCTGGACGCCGCTCATGGCGGGCATTTCTTCATCGAGCAGCACAACATCAAACTTTTCGCGATGGAACGCTTGGAGGGCTGCGGCACCGTCCGGACAAGACACGACGGTGTGCCCACTGTGTTCGAGCCGGTGGGTGGTAAGCTCGCGAATTTCTTCCTGATCGTCGGCGAGCAGAAAGCGCACGGGACCTTCCAGGTCAAACGAGGGTCGGTCGGCTATCGGTATAGATAATACGGCGTTCGGTAGGGCTATATCGAGCATTTCGGAGGGCCGGGCGCTCGATGCAGGGAGGGCGGATCTTTGGGTATTTCGCAGGACTAGCCGGGAATTCGATACGGAATGAAATATGATGACAACCTATGAAAACTGACGGCAGCGGGACAGACGGAGACGCGATCGCTTTCCGGAACGTGACGTACCGGGTGGGTGACGGATCGAACCGTGAGTTGGTGAGCGACATTAACCTGACGGTGAAGCAGGGCGAAACATTGGTGCTGCTGGGGCGCAGTGGAAGCGGGAAGACAACGCTACTGCGAATGATGAATGGAATGCTGCTGCCGACAAAGGGCGTAGTGGAAGTGCAGGGACGGTCGACAACGGAATGGGATCGCATCGCGCTGCGCCGGGGAATCGGTTACGTGATTCAAGACGGAGGATTGTTTCCGCACTTTACGGTGAAAGAAAATGTGGGACTGGTTCCTACGCTGGAAAAGTGGGACGCGGCGCGCACTGCAAACCGAGTGGAAGAGGTGCTGAAAATCGTGGGGCTGAACCCGCAGGAGTACATGAACAGATATCCACGCGAGCTTTCCGGGGGGCAGCGGCAGAGAGTGGGAGTGGCACGAGCGCTGGCGGCGGATCCGCCGATTCTGCTGATGGATGAGCCGTTCGCGGCGCTGGACCCGGTGACACGGGCGGAATTGCAGCGCGAATTTCATGAGTTGGCTCGACGATTGGGGAAAACGATCGTGTTTGTAACGCACGATCTTCGTGAAGCGCTGTTTTTGGCGAACGATATCGTGTTAACGCAGACGGGACATATCGTGGCGCACTCGATGCCGAAAGAGTTTTTGAGACTGGAGCATCCCGAAGTAAGAGCGTTCGCGGAATCGCTGGTGACGACAGCGGAGGAGCGCGTATGAGTTCCTGGCGATTTTTGGTCGAGCATCGGAGCGAGATTCTGAGCGCGACGCTGGATCATATGGTGTTAGTGCTTATCGCAATGGGGATCGCCATCTTAATTGGTGTGCCTCTGGGAATGATGATTGTGCGACGAGCGGCGTTACGAAATATTTCACTTGGACTGGCGAGCATTTTTCAGACAATACCGAGCCTGGCGCTGTTTGGATTTCTGATACCGATTCCGTTTATCGGGGGCATCGGCAAACGCACGGCAATCGTGGCCCTGGTTCTATATGCGCTGCTGCCGATACTGCGCAACACCTATGTGGGACTAACGGGGATCGATCCAACGCTTCTGGAATCGGCGGAGGCCATGGGAATGACGGAGACGCAGATACTGTTTCGCGTGCGGTTCCCCATGGCTCTGTCGGTGATTCTTGCGGGGATTCGCACAGCAACGGTGATCACGATTGGAGTGGCTACCATTGCCGCGGCGATTGGCGCGGGTGGACTGGGCAGCTTCATATTTCGCGGAGTGGCGCTGGTGAACGATTCGTTGCTGCTGGCGGGAGCAATTCCCGCAGCATTGTTGGCGATTGCGGCAGACGTGCTATTGGGACGGCTGGAGCGCAAGCTGCGGGTGGTTTAGGGGAGCGGCGGAATTTGTGTTGGGTGGCGTGTGCTAGACTGCTGGTGCTTCGCCCGGAAATGATCGCGCAGAATGCATAAATTTCGGTGCCTCTCTCTATTGTTGCTGCTAAGCATTTCCTGCGGTTTATTGTCGTGCCATCGTTCCCGGCAAAATAAAATTGTGGTGGGCTCCAAGTTTTTCACGGAGCAGGTGATCGTGGCCGAGCTTCTGGCCCAGCAGATTGAGGCACGAACCGGCGTACATGTGGAACGTAAAACAAATCTGGGCGGGACGCTGCTGGTACAAAAAGCACTTCTGGCCGGCGAGTTGGACCTGTATGTGGAATACACGGGAACGGCGCTGACCACGGTATTGAATGAGGGCTTGGAGCCGGCGCGGGAAGGCGAAACGCAGGCTGCTTATTCCAGGGCAGTTTACCAGCGAGTGAAAAAAGGATACGCGGACCGATTTCACTTGGAGGTTACGGAGCCGCTGGGATTCGAGAATACGTTCGCGATGGTAATTCGCGGCGACGATGCGAAACAATTTCATCTGCGCACGATTTCGGACATTGCTCCGCTGGCGCCGAAATGGCGGATTGGCGTGGGCTACGAATTCCTTGAGAGATCGGACGGTTTTCCGGGATGGTCGAGCCGCTACAACTTACATTTCACGGAGAAGCCACGAGTGATGGATTTGGGATTGATTTATCGTTCGCTGGTGGACCATCAGGTGGACATTGTGGCGGGCAATTCGACGGACGGATTGATTGGGTCGCTGAGCCTGGTGGCGCTGGAGGATGACCGGCACTACTTCCCTCCTTACGATGCGGTTCCAGTGGTTCGGCAAGACACGTTGGAGCGGATTCCAGGATTGCGTGGTGCGCTGGGTGAGTTGTCAGGAAAGATTTCAGAAGACGACATGCGGAAGATGAATTATGCGGTGGATTCCCAGATGCAGGATCCGGCGACGGTGGTGAAAGCGTTCCGAACTTCGCACGGGCTGTAGCGGACGTCACGCTCGCAATTTTATCGGTGAGTGCCGAAGAGGCCGCTCCAGGCCTATGCGGCGATCCAGAGATTTTCCGCGAAGGCCCATTCCTGATCGACCCAGCGCGCTTCGTAGTGAAAGCCAGCCTTGCGGGCCATTTCGATCAATTCGGCGGAGGAATGTTTGTGGCTGGTTTCCGTCCAAATCGTTTCGCCAGCGAGAAGGTCAAAGGAAGCGGCGGCGGCCGGAATGGTTACGGTCTGGTCGATGCGCGAGCGAAGATGCATTTCGATGCTGTTGGTCTGTTCGTTGAAAATGGCGGCGTGTTCGAACTGAGCGAGATCAAAATCGGTGCCGATCTCGCGATTCAATCTAACGAGAAGATTGCGATTGAACGCGGCGGTGACGCCCAGTGGGTCATCGTAGGCGGCGATTAAGGTGCTGATCGGCTTGAGCATATCGGTGCCCAGCAACAGCGAATCTCCTGCATGGAGAATAGAGCGCACACGCGAAAGAAAATCGATGCTGGCGGTGCCATCAAAATTGCCGATCGTTCCGCCAAGGAAGAGCACCATCAGGTGCTGCCCCTCTTGACGACGACCGACTACTTCCTGGAGGCCTTGAAGATATTCTCGTTCCATACCAACGATGCTGATGCAGTGAATGTCACCGAGTTCGCGCTGGCACATGACTAGAGCGTCGCGAGAGATTTCGATCGGGTGATAAGAGGTTTCGGGTTGACGATGGCACAGCGCCTCGAGGATCAGGCGAGTCTTTTTTCCGGTGCCGCTGCCGAGTTCGGCAACGAGAACGGGAGAGGGCAGCTTGGAGACGATTTCGCCGGCATGGCGGGCGAGAATGCGGCCCTCGGCGCGAGTGACGCCATATTCAGGAAGATGGCAGATCACTTCAAAGAGCGCGGAGCCCACGGAATCGTATAGATATTTCGAAGGAATTTCCTTCTGGCCTTCCTTGAAGAGGCCCCTGCAAACATCGCGAGTGAGTGCACTGGGACTCGGGGCAGCCGTGAGAAGTTGAGTAGACATGATCTTTTCCGTCCCTTGTGCGATCAGATTTGAGTGATACAGCGAAAGCCTGCGTAAACGTATTGGTAATGGGGCTGAAACCAGTTGCGGAAAGAACGGCGCAGCATGCAGGCCGCGGTGCGCGCGGAACCGCCTTTGATGACGAAATGCTTGCCGTCGAAAAAATTGGCGGAGTAGCCGGGATAGAACGAGAAGGCCTCGAAGCCCGGGAAGGGCGCGAAGACGCTGGAGGTCCACTCCCAGCCATTGCCTAGCTGCCCGACAACGCCGAAGGCGCTTTGATTTTGCGGGAAGGCGTTGACCGCCACGGGATCCCAGTTGGCAAAATCGAAATTTCCCTGACTCGCGGCGGGCCATTCATTTCCCCAAGGAAATTCACGGTCAGGTCCTTCTTCGGTGTGTCCATATGCGGCGCGATGCCACTGCGC